>NZ_JBEOOG010000101.1:0-11519 GCF_040308965.1 Pseudoalteromonas sp. MER144-MNA-CIBAN-0113 | reverse complement strand
TGCACAACCAATAACGTTGGATGACGCCTTCGGCTTATCCAACCTACATGATTGGTTTAAATACGTAGGTTGGTTAAGTGACGGAGTCACGCCAACCAACAAAGCAACATCACCTCAAGCCGAATTACATTTATATTGCACAACCAATAACGTTGGATGACGCCTTCGGCTTATCCAACCTACATGATTGGTTTAAATACGTAGGTTGGTTAAGTGACGAAGTCACGCCACCCAACAAACCAACATCACCCCAAGCCGAATTACATTTATAATGCACAACCAATAACGTTGGATGACGCCTTCGGCTTATCCAACCTACATGATTGGTTTAAATACGTAGGTTGGTTAAGTGACGGAGTCACGCCACCCAACAAAGCAACATCACCTCAAGCCGTATTACATTTATAATGCACAACCAATAACGTTGGATGACACCTTCGGCTTATCCAACATTAATAAATAACCCGGTGTACGGCCGTTAATAATTAAAATTTTAATCTTCTATAACCGCTATAATAAAGCTGCTAAATATTTATCATTTTCTGCTTGGGTTGGTTAAAAATAAGTTGGTGCCGTTGCTTTCAAAGCGCTTATTCCAAACCAAATCAAAATAAATACGGTGGTTTAAACTTATTTTTGTCGCTTTATCTTTTAAAAAGTTTTGTATATCTGCGTAGTGCTGCGCTGTTTGTATGTCTTTATATGTAAAGCGGCGCTTGATGCCTAAAGCCTTCGCTTCTTGGGCGGTAAATATAAATTCAGACTGAAAAATTTGGCTATCAAGGGGTAAAAATAGCCATGGTGTGGCGGTTTTTCTTGCTGGTGCGAAATCTTCCCCCATTGCAATAAAGTGCTCAAATACAATATCAATGGGCTTTCGCACTTTATTAAACGACTGCAATTGCAAAGGTTTAATATTTTTACTCAGTTCACTTTTTAGCTCACTACATAACTCGTTTGCAAGCGTATTTAACTGTTTTTCAGAAGTGAGATTATTGAGCTCGCGTATTAAATAATCTTTCTTTTTAGTTAGCACATCTCTAAAGGTATGTGATGCGCCTAAGCAATTATTATTTTTACGATGAAAGCCACGGTAGGTGTTTGATCCTAAGCTTTTTAATACCAACTCCTCGTAGCTAAGTAATGGCGTGGGTGTTAAAAATACCGTATAGCCCACTTCGTTCATGCGTTTTATTTGTCCCTGCATTTATTATTTATCCTTACGCGTGAAGTAAACAGCTTGTTTTAAAAGCTCTACGTTGATTATGTTTTTATTTAATTCTCTTTGACTCATCTAACTTCCTTGTTCTTATTTTTATAAATAGCGTTATAGTTCGCCCGCAAAGGCTTTTTGGCTTAGTGAGTTGAAAAGCTCTTTTTTATTAAAATCTAAATTTTTAAATATTAATTGACTCACCAACTTACAAATGACTTCAAACCGATCCTGCTCAGCCTTAGGAGGAACAGCAGAAACCTCTTTCAAAAATAAATTTCGATTTAAAGTTGGCACACCAGCACCCTGAACATACCTCTCTAAGTTTAAAAATCTTAAATACCATTCTATGTATTTAGGATTATTTCCATAAAAGTTAGTAACATAAAGAGCTGTATTTAATGGCCAAAAATCATTTTCTGAATAAATAACTTTACCAATAGTTCCACTTCTACCCGTAATAACTCCTGGTCCTTTAACCTTGAATTCATTATGAGTACCCGTAATTCCATTTGCTGCATATATTGGAATATTACCTTCAAGCCTACTTTGCTTGGGTAAATCATAACCTCTTTTTAATAGTGAGATCTCTTCTATAGGCTTGACAGTCCAGCCTTTGGCAATATCATTTTTATTCCAAGTTACTGGATCACCAAACATATCTAGGAATACGCTGCGCAGGAAGTCATCGGCGAGTTGGATGGCTTGTTGGCGTTTGCGGCGGATGGCGTCAGCTTTATCTAAAATCGCGGCAATTCGTTTTTGTTCGTCCAGTGGTGGTAATGGGATTTCAAACTCTGAAAAATTACTCTTATTTACGATAGGCATTGTTGTAGAGCTTGAGCGATTCAACAATAAAGGCTTAATAGTTAAACAAAAGTAATAGCCATATTTAGGATAAACCTGCAATTCATCAAAAATTAAACTATTGATTTGTTGATTTGAAATTACATCGCGCTCAGCTATTCCTACTTTCCCTATAGTTGCACCAATACAACACACCATTACTGTACCTTTGGGTAAGAGCCTACCTGACTTAGCACCTTTCTCTGTAACGGTTACTTTCGCATTCGATATCAGGGCGTTAGAGCCTAAATCTCCTGGTGTCACAAAAGGCACTGTACCGTTATAGTTACCATCAACTTTTTTTGGAGTCGAGCCAGTAACAATTTGAGCAACATCCTTAAATTTAGCTAAAGGCCAACTCACAGCATCCCCTCCAGCTCTTTTAAATCAGCCAGTATCTCATTTTCTAAGCTCACTAATTTACCTAAAATCTCTTTTGGCGCATCGTACGTTTCTTCTTCGTATACCACTTCTTTATAGCGGTTGATTGACAGGTCGTATTTATTGCTGGCTATGTCATCTTTACTTACCCAAAAGGCTTTCTGGGTTTTATCGTTGCTATCACAAGTCGCCTGTGCTTTATCACGGGCTTTAAATTCGCTAATTAGGCTTGGTAAGTCATTAGCTTTTATTGGCGTGCGTTTGTCGTCCAAGCTAAAACCATCGGCTTGTACGTCGTAAAACCATACATGATCGGTGCTGCCACCTTTGGTAAATATGAGTATGGCGGTTGATACACCGGCGTAGGGTTTAAACACGCCGCTTGGCAATGAAATTACCGCTTCTAGCTGGTTGTTATCCACCAGCATTTGACGCAGTTGTACGTGCGCTTTTGATGAGCCAAATAATACGCCATCAGGTACAATAGTGGCTGACTGTCCGCCTATTTTTAACATGCGCTCTATAAGGGCAACAAAGAGCAGCTCGGTTTTTTTAGTTTTTACTTTGCGTAATAACTCGGGGCATACGTCTTCTTCGTCTAGGCTGCCTTTAAATGGCGGGTTGGCGAGTATTATGTCAAAGCCTTCTTTGGCCTTTTGCGGGTAGTGCTCTTTAAAGTTTTGGCTTAGGGTATCTTGATAATGAATGCCCGGTTGTTTAATACCGTGCATTACTAAGTTCATGGCAGCTACGCGTAGCATGGTAGCGTCAAAATCAAAGCCGTTGAACATGTGAGCATCTATGTGGCTGCGCTGCTCTGGGGTTATTAAATCGCCTGAGTAAAGTAAGTTTGCAAGCGGTTTGCCGCTATCATCACATTGTACGTTGCCATCTACATCAAGCACGGGCTCGCGGTCGATGCCCTCGGTTGATGTGTATTTTTGCAATAGGTATTCGTAACTTACCGATAAAAAGCCACCGGTGCCGGTTGATGGGTCACATATTTGGCTGGTTACATCTGGGTCCATCATTTCAACCATGGCGCGTATAATGTGGCGCGGCGTTCTAAATTGGCCGTTTATGCCTGCGGTGGTGAGTTTGCTAAGCAAGTATTCGTATAAATCGCCTTTGGTGTCTGAGTTTTCAAGCGGCAGGTCGTTTACCATTTCAACCGCTTTTACCAATAGGCTTTGCTTTTGAATCATCAATTGCGCGTCTTTCATAAACTCATTAAATATCGCGCCTTCTGGCGAAACATCGCCTGAGGTTTTTGAAAAGTACGGAAACAGTTCATCTTTAACCAGTTTGTATAGCTCTTCTGCGCCTAAATGGCGCAGGTTTTGCCAACGAATATGTTGCTCATCGTCGTTAAAGCGGCGGTTAAACGGCTGCTTAGTACGTGCACTTCGTTTTTCATCGGCTTGCTCGTTCATGTCGAGCATACGGGCGTACATTAAAAAAGTAATTTGCTCTACTACGGTAAGCGGGTTAGTGATGCCGCCTGTCCAAAATTCTTCCCATAGCTTATCTATTTTACTTTTTAAAGGTCCGGTTATCATAGTTTTCCTAGTGTGAGCGGTTTATTGCGCTCATTATATTGATTAAATTTTATATCATGGTGTTGGATGGCGCTCTAACTTATCCAACATCCTCGGATAGCGCTTTGGCTTATCCAACATCATCGGATGGCGCTCTGGCTTATCCAACATCGTCGGATGGCGCTCTGGCTTATCCAACCTACGTTTTGTGTTATTTAATTTTGGCTTAATAAATTTTCGATTAAGCGAATAATGGTGTCTTTTCTTTAGGGTTTGATTCTGCTACTAATAAAGTAATAGCCGCTAACCCTGTATCGTTTATTACGGGTTGATAATGCTCATTTAACAGGCGTTGATTTCGATTTAGAAAATCGACAAATAAAAATGCTGCGGTGCGTTTATTGCCATCACTAAACGGATGGTTTTTAACAACAAAATATAATAAATGCGCGGCTTTACTTTCTACGCTTGGGTAGGCAGGCTCACCAAATACACTTTGATCTAAAGCGCCCCAAATGGCATTTAGGCCGCTGTTACGCTCTTGTGCAAATAGCTTGGTGGCTTCACCTTTGTTTATAAGGTTTTGCTTAAGCTGTGAAATTGCGATTTTTGCATCATTAAGTGGTGTAAGTGCGCCGCCTAACTCACCTTTTGGTGAATTAAGCAGTCCTTCATCATACTGTTGTAGCCATAAAAAGGTTTGCGTGTAACTGGCAATTATATCTACAAGCCCTGCACCAAATTCACTGTTTTGAGGCAAAACAGCAATTCGTTTAACGAGTTGTAATGCGTTATCTAGCTCTGTTGCGTTTTGTGCTAATCGCTCTTGATTTAAAGTGTAGCCTTTTAATAAATGCTGCTTTAATGTTTTAGTTGCCCACTGGCGAAAGCGTGTTGCTTGGGTTGAGTTAACGCGGTAGCCCACAGATATGATTGCATCAAGGTTATAGTGTTTTAATTTACGTTTTACTTGGCGTTTACCCTCTTGACGAACTACCGAGTAATCCTCGGTAGTTGCATTTTCATCAAGTTCACCTGACTGATAAATATTTTTTAAGTGTAAACTAATATTATCAGTAGACGTATTAAATAACTGGGCCAATTGTAGTTGAGATAACCAAAGATTCTCGTGTTGTAAAGCAACAGCTAGCTGTAAACTACCATCTTCGTTTTGGTAAATCTCCAACTCATTACTCATTTACAGCCTCACTTCTTTATCTACCGTATGGTTTTTATCGCCCAATTCTACATCAAACTGCTTAATAAATTGCTCTATTACGTCGGCTTGTTGCTGGCTAAATACGCCGTCGAGCCCCATGTCGTGTATTTGTGTAAAGGGCGCATCGTAAAGCTGAGCTATTTCAATTGCGCCGTGGCGAATCAGGTGGTTTTTTAACATACCAATAAAGCGCTGTTGTTTAGCATTTACATGGGTGTGTATTTGCTGCACAAAGGTAGTAAAGCTCTGCTCTATGGCGTTTTTGTCCATACCGACTATGGTACGCAATATTTTGTCAAGCGTCGCGGTTGATTCAGGAAAAAACTCTTTTAAAGTATTTAAATCAACACTTGAGTTTTGCGTATGCACTAACGAGCTTAATTGCGCTAAGTCGGCTTCGGTTACTTGTTCGCCGTTGCGAATTTTTTTAAGTACGCTGTCGGTTTCAAATAACGGGGTGAGTGTTTTTTCAACCTCTTGGCGGTATATTTGATAATCAATAGAGACTATTTTTGTAAGCCTGTCGGCTTCTTTAATTTGATTTTCGTCTTCAGTTATATCAAGCACAAAATCACTTGTTGGTGGCTTCACGCTTTTATTACGCAGGTGAATAATACTGCGTAAATTAATGCGGCTTTGCTCAAGCGCTGCATGGGTTAAATACTGCCAATACTGCTGTGTTTGTATTTCTGCTATGGCAGGTGCTTTGCTACGCACTTCGTTTAGGTGCATTTGAAGCGATTCAACCTTGTTCATTACACTTTGTTTAGCTAAATCAATTTGGTTTGCATCGGTAAATATTAGTGTTTGGATAGTGGTTAGCTCTAAATCAAACTTATACGCTTCACTTTGCCCCATTATGTTACGCCATTGCATAAGTGGCGCTACTTTTTCAAGCAGATCGCTTACCGTTTGCGGTGCAAATTGATTAAGACGTTTAAAATCCTTATAGGTTTCGACCACTAGCCAGTTCTCGCGCACCGATATTGATTCCATTGGCAGTAGGCAAATATCGTCGTGAATTAATTTAATGGTTTGATCAAACACATCCATATTTGCTTTTTTAAGGGCTGTTTGTGCAAGGGTTACCCGCGCTTCAAATAGTTTTTGCAGTAACGATTTTGCTTGTTTTACGTCGTCTTCTTCTGGGTTTTCGTCAAAGTATTCAAAGTTTGCCCAGTGATCGAATATTAAAAAGTGAGTTTTGTGCTGCCCTGGTCCGTATAGGTTTTCGCATAAGCGTGTGCCACGGCCGATCATTTGCCAAAACTTTACTTTTGATTTTATGGGTTTTGCAAATACAAGGTTTACGCATTCAGGCACGTCTATGCCGGTGTCGAGCATATCGACCGACACTGCTATGCGCATGCTGTTTTCGTCGCTTGATTTAAAATCGTCTATTAGCTCTTCGGCCCGTTCGTACTTTGAGTGAATAACGCGGCAAAAATTAGCACCATGCTGCGGGTAAAGCTCACTAAATAACTGGGCCATTAATTCGGCATGAGCTATGTTACGGGCGAATATGATTGTTTTACCGGGCAGTTGGCCGTATTTATCGCGCAGACCTTTTTCCATTAAGTTACGAAGTATGAGCCTGTTGGTGTCTTTATTTTTAATGGCTTCGTCTATTTGTTTTGCGTCAAAGTCGAGCTCATTAGGGTCAATACCCTGCTCTTCTAATTGCGCTATTTGCTCATCGGTTAGGTTGTCTTTTTTAATGCCTTCGCGCAAAAACTGTGTGGTGTAACTTACAATTTTGTAAGGGACTAAGTTGCCTTGCTCTATCGCGTCTTCAAGTGGGTAGTTAGCTGTGGGTAGTTTGTAATCGCAACCAAACAAATCACACGTTGAGCGCGATACCATTTCTACCGGTGTAGCGGTTAAGCCTACTTCGAGTGCATCAAAGTATTTAAAAATATCACCATAAATATTGTAAATTGAACGGTGCGATTCATCAGCTACTATTAGGTCAAAATAGCCTACGTCGTACTTGTTCATTATGCGTAGCATACCCGGGTACGTTGCTATAAATACCCGCGCGCTGGCAGCTGTGTTTTTAGCGCTTTTACCAACAATATGCACTGGCTCTTTGGTGAATTCGGTAAAGGCGTTACCCGCTTGTTTACGTAGTTCTTTTCGGTCACATAAAAATAGTACGCGCTTAGCCCAACCTGCATCGAGCAGCCGTTTGGCAAGTGCAATAGATACGCGTGTTTTACCTGTGCCGGTTGCTTGCACAATAAGCGCTTTTCGGTGTTTGTCACTAAAGCGCTCACACACTCGGGTTATGGTTTCCATTTGATACAAACGCCCTGCCACAGCAGTATCTATCGGCGTTTTATTTAAATCTTTTTTAAGTGTGCGCTGCTTTATTAAGTACTGTAGGGAGTCTTTTGAGTAGTAACCGTATAAACCACGGCTATTATAGCCTTGCGTGTCGTCGAGAATTTTTATATCCCAGCCGTTTGAATAAAAAATAATAGGGCGTTGGCCATATTGCTTTTCGAGCGCGTTTGCATAAAGCGTTGCTTGCTGGCGGCCTTTTTCGATATTTTCGCGAGTGCGTTTTGCCTCTATTACCGCAAGTGGTTTACCGTCGTCATCCCATAATACGTAATCAACAAAACCTACGCCTGTTCTTGTAGGTTGATCTGTTACTTTTACTTCTTTGCCAACGTCTTCTGTTGATTCGTCGTCAAGTGCAACGTGCCAACCAGCATTACGTAAATCTAAATCGATAATGCGTTTACGGGTTTCGTTTTCGTTAAAGTTAAAACTAGAGTTAACAATTTGCTCATTGCGAGTTTTAACCTGAGCCAGCTTTTCTGCATCAATAGTTTGTTTTAGTTTTGCTGCTTGCTGCTGTGCTTGTTTTTGTGCAAGCTCTGCGGCTTCTAGTTCGTCAAGTGCGCGTTTTAAACGGGCCTGATTTTCGGCTAGCTGCTTGGTGAGTTGCTTGTTCTTTTTTGCAAACTCGGCATCACTTTGGTTAGTGGGCTGTGTTTGCTCAGGCGCTTTAAACTCTGGGCACTCTTGTTGCGTGCCATTGGCATACGCCATAAATAAGAACGAGGCTACAAAATAGCTTTCTTTTAATATCCAAATAGCTTGTTGTTGATCAACTTTGCCTTCGTGGGCTGCTTGATTACCACTTTTGCGAATGGCGTGAAGTTTATCGGTAATTAAACGCGGAACTGCGCTGGTAAAGTGGTCGGCGGTAAGTTTATCAAAAATATTAGAAGTGGGTAAAACAGGTAATCTAAGTTCTTTATATAAGTAGCCTACTACTTTTTCGGCAAAGCAACGCAGCTTAACCAGTGAGCTTTGTGGATCGGTAATCGCATAGTCTTCTGCAAAAGCGGCTAACTGGTGTAGCTCTGGCCACTTAGATTGAATATGTTCAAAGTTCATTGATTGCTTCATTCCTGATTACTTCCTTATCAACTAATTTACCATGCGTTATTATTTTTATGCGTTTGCAAGCTTGCGAATATTAAGCCGTTATATTTATTTTTATATTGTGTGTTACTGCACTTAACCAGTAGCTTGTTTCAAAGCTTTGGTTATTAGAGTCAATCGCTATTTTTTTAGCAAGCTCGTTTGGTAACACCTTATTTATTTTACTATTTATGCGGCTACGCGTTTGTTGCACAAAGGTTTTTTCCATTACTTTTAAATTACTGTGTAAACCGTCTCTAAAATCTTCGGGCTCTATGCCAAACGTATCACGAAATATACGTAAATCACTGCTATTTTGCTGTAAATGTATGAGGTACTCTTTGCTGTAACGCAAAGATTCTTCAAAATCACGACCCACCACTAACTTTTTATGTTCACTTTGGCTGTATTGGTTTAACCATAAATAGAAGGCAGTTTCTTTTGCGGTAAGTTTAATTTCGATACCTGCAAAGGTGAGCGTTTTTGCTTTTGCGTTTACCTCTAAGGTTAAATCTTTTTTATGCGCTGAGTTTAAGCTTGCTACTGTTTGGCTAAATGATGCACTTTGCAAGTTGGCAATGAGTGTTTCGTCGATAGATTGGCGCATTCGTACAAATGGAATTTCGGCAAGGGTTACCTTTGCATTTATACAATTAACTTGAGTACCGTTTTTACCGTCAATAATATGGTCGTGGGGAGTTGGGTAGTAAAAATCTCTGACAAATTCAAATTCATCATTAACAAATACATGACTAAGTGAGTCTTGCTCGCGCCCTAACAACGACATGGCATAGCCTAAATAAAACGCCATTGTTTTACGGCCACCCGCAATAGATGCATGAATGCTGATATCGTTGTTATTGGTGAGCTCAAATACTTTACGTGTAATAAAGTCGGCCATGTAGGTCTGTTCTATTTCAGATTTAGCATCATTAATAGGTTGGCCATTATCGTCTTCTATAAGCCATATGTTTTCATCGGGGAGTTTAATGTTGGGAAGTTTATAGTCTGCTATTAGTTTAGCTAAATAGCCCTGCTTAAATAATCCATCGGTGAGCATAGCCTTGGTGCTTTTTGTAGTAATAACAAAAATCTCTTCAGGCATTGGCTTACCTTGCTGATAAAGCGCAAAAAGAGTTTCGGTTAATACTTGTGGGCTGGCACCTGTGACAATGAGCAGTATGTTCTTCATTAATTATCCATTTATGGAAGAATTATTCATAATACATAAATTACATAATTAATGAAACTTGTTTAAACTCAATGAAATAGGTACAAACATGTAATTATCACTATCAATTTAACTTTATTACAGGCACAAAAAAGGACGTCCTGAGACGTCCTAATATAGAATAATGGTGGAGAGAGAGGGATTCGAACCCTCGTTAGGGATTAACCTAAACACACTTTCCAGGCGTGCGCCTTCAGCCACTCAGCCATCTCTCCACAATGTTGCAGTGCAACAGCGCGCTATAGTATGAAATACACTTGCTTGGTGCAAGGCCTTTTTAACATCACGCTTTTAACTGCTCAATAATCAAACTAACTCTTCATAAGCAAATAAAAAAGGCGATACCTGAGTATCGCCTTTATCTAATGCGTTATATTGCCATTTATTATTTTGCCATATTGGCTGTAAAATCAAGCATGCGATTTAACGATCTAAGTGCGCCTTCGCGTAAGTCCATATCAACAAATACTTCTTTGCCGCTAGCATCAATCAGTGCTTCCTCAATCGCTTGTAAGCCATTCATTGCCATCCATGGGCAGTGAGCGCAAGTTTTACACGTAGCGCCGCTACCGGCCGTTGGAGCTTCAAAAAACTCTTTATCTGGGCATAGTTGCTGCATTTTATAAAAGATACCGCGATCGGTCGCCACAATAAACTTTTTATTAGGCATAGTTTGCGCTGCTTTAATAAGCTGGCTAGTAGAGCCAACAGCATCAGCGAGTTCAACAATTTCAGCCGGTGATTCTGGATGCACAAGTACGCCCGCATCTGGGTGCAATGCCTTCATGTCTTTTAAAGCTTTGGTTTTAAATTCGTCATGTACGATACATGCGCCGTTCCACATGATCATATCGGCACCGGTATTCTTTTGAATATAGCTGCCTAAATGCTTATCTGGGCCCCAAATAATTTTTTCGCCTTGCTCATCTAAGTGCTCTACTATTTCAAGTGCACACGATGAGGTAACTATCCAATCAGCACGCGCTTTAACCGCGGTAGAGGTGTTAGCGTATACAACCACTTTACGATCTGGGTGTTGATCACAAAATGCTGAAAACTCATCCACAGGGCAACCAATATCTAATGAACAAGTCGCTTCAAGTGTTGGCATCACCACAGTTTTATTGGGGGTTAAAATTTTAGCGGTTTCACCCATAAAACGTACGCCCGCGACAATGATCATGTCGGCTTCGTGTCTAGCGCCAAAGCGTGCCATTTCTAGTGAATCGGCTACACAACCGCCTGTTTCTTCAGCGAGTGCCTGAATTTCAGGATCAGTGTAATAATGAGCAACAAGCACCGCGTTTTTTTCTTGCAGTAACTGCTTTATTCGCGCTTTATATTCGCCTTTTTCGTCTTGTGTTAACGGAGCTGGCTTAGGAGGAAAGATATAGCCTTCTGGCATAATAGTTTGAGCTAAACTCATTGTTCTCGACCACTTTATTTACAGTGTAATTAATAGTGCAAATTATACGAGAAACTAACACTAAATAATAGCAATCTAACAAGGCAGTTTATAAATAAAGATTAGGGAGATAGTAGGAAATATTTCATGTCGAAGAAAGTGTACCAGAAGTGGTGGGTCATGATGGACTTGAACCATCGACCAATGGATTAAAAGTCCACTGCTCTACCAACTGAGCTAATGACCCG
>NZ_JBEOOG010000100.1:0-11560 GCF_040308965.1 Pseudoalteromonas sp. MER144-MNA-CIBAN-0113 | reverse complement strand
TTACTGAGGTCTACTGACAGACAAAAAAGTGATCGGCTTGAATGGTATTGAGCGATCGGCATCATGGTATTACGCACTTGGTGAGGACGTACAGTGATGTATTATCTTTTTTGCAATCAAGTTCATTTTAACCATTCCCTTTTTCTGACATTAACTCGAAAATTAAACCAATAAGTAAGGCATGTTTTCGGTGTACACCATATATACGTTGCCTACCTTGTTGATGACAACGGACTAATTCGCTACGAGCTAAAATTTTTAGATGCTGTGAAACAACAGCTTGCGGTAATGCCAATTGAAACGAAATTGAATCTACACTTCGCTCGGTTGTCAGTAATAAATCAATAATTAACAGCCGAGTTTTATTTGCTAATGCTTTGATAGCTGGTAAGGCTTTCTCAATAGGAGCAGGTGCCCGATCACAACGTAAATGCAATAAATCTTGCTTGATATTTCTCAACATTCACACCCTGAAATCACATGCTTTTCTTACAAAAATGAATAAACTGCTCTTTGATTGCAATAAGATCGTATCCTTTAGGAGTGGTTAAAGAATTTAACGCTTCAAAAGTCTTCGAGGCACGATTCATCAATGCCCATAAATGCACGGCCCGAGTGCCCGTGCGGCAGACACAATGTACTTTCGCTTGCTCAAGATCACCGTATATCGCTAGTTTAAACTCTGCAATTATATGATCACTGTATTCGCCGCTCGTCACTGGGATATGAATGTACGTCAGTCCGAAATCTTGACATATAGCGGCGTACTCTCGACTTGACATTTGGCCTTGCGCTTCACCATCGGGGCGCACATTTATTAAGCTTACAACGCCTAAATTCGCCAATTTTTCGATAGTATTTCTATTCAATTCACCCGATACGGAATAGTTATCAGTAATCGAAATAATCTCCATAACAATTCCTTAAATATTGTTGAACAGCACAAAACCAGAGAGCGGAAGCAGCAATAAACCAAACAACCTTTTTAAGTGATATTGTGACATCCGCTTACTTACTTTAAAGCCAACTAAAGTGCCAAGAATCGAAAACACAGTGATTAACATGATAAGCATCCAATTTAATTGCTCTGCATTTTGCTTGAGTAAAAATGCGTGTTTAGCAAAGCCTGAAAAACCTTGCATGGCAATGATTAATAAACTTGTACCGATTGCTTGTTTCATTGATAACTTTGAGAAGATCAATAAGGCTGGAATGATAAGAAATCCACCGCCAATCCCCACAAAACCCGTTATCAATCCTATTAATAGACCAGCAATAGACAATTTAGCCTTAGAATAGGATGTCGTATATGACGAAGCCCTGTTCAGATTAACTGGGAAAAGAATCACTAAGCTAGCTAAGAGCATTATTAGAGAAAGTGTGATCATCTGCACTTCCCCTTCTACGAACTGAGAGAGATAGGCCCCACCGGATGCAGATATCATACTTGGAATACCAACAAACAGCGCAGATTGTATGTGCAGCTGGTTTTTACGACTGTGGGCTATGCATGCGACTAATGCAGTCATGCCCACGATGAATAATGACCCAGCGATTGCTAGCTTTTCGGGTTGATCAGCAAGATACACTAGTATTGGAACCGTGAGAATACTGCCCCCCGCTCCCAATAGTCCGAGCAACACACCCATGAGTGATGCCGCCAGCCAAACACTTAAATTCAGCATGATTAGTCTTTATCCATGCTTAACGGTACCTTCAAATAAGCGATACCGTTATCTTCAGCGATGGGGAGTGTTCCAGCACGAATGTTTAATTGAATAGATGGGAGCAACAATTTAGGTACATCTAACGTGGCATCTCTATCAGAGCGCATTTGAACGAACTCACGTTCAGACTTTCCGTCTCTAACATGAACGTTACAACGTTTTTGTTCTGCTACCGTGGATTCCCATGCATATTTTTCTCGATTTGGTGTTTTATAGTCATGGCCGACGTAAATTTTAGTATCATCAGGTAACGATAGTATTCGCTGTATTGAGCGGTACAGCGTTTTCGCGTCACCACCAGGGAAGTCTGCTCTTGCGGTCCCAAAGTCCGGCATAAATAGCGTATCCCCAACAAAAACATTATCTTCTATTTTGTAGCTAACGCAGGCAGGTGTATGGCCAGGCGTATGGATAACGGCTATATTGAATTGCCCCAGTTCAATAACATCGCCATCTTTGAATAGACAATCAAACAGCTCAATATTGCAGGTGAGCTGTTCTTTACAGTTGAACGTTTCTCCAAACGCATCGTGTACATCCTTGATATGTTCACCAATCCCTATTTTCCCACCGCACTTTTGTTGCAAATAGGTTGCCGATGTAATGTGGTCTGCATGCGCATGCGTCTCTAAAATCCAATTTAAATTAAGTGTATTTTCGTTAATAAACTGGATCAGAGTATCTGCACTGTCCGTGCTCAATTCACCTGATGCCATGTTAAAATCAAATACAGGATCGATAATGGCTGCATCCTTTGTTAATCGGTCGAAAACCACATAGGTCACAGTTTTGGTCTCATCATCAAAAAATGCTTTTATCTGTAACTTACTCATTTCAATTCACCGTTGTTGTCGTTGCACATGTGGTATAACAACCACTTACAGTATTTTAAAATTTATTGCTCCAACAATATCTTCGTTCGCTCAAACTCGTCTTTATCAATTTCACCCATTGCGAACCGTTTCTTCAGAATACTTATCGCATCGGTGTTTTCGTCATATTGTGTAGACACGGATTGTTTTTTATGACCTCCAAGCGCTTTCACAACTAGCATCACCACAGCGGTACCCAACGCGATAAACAAAAGCATCATAAAGACGCCAAAAAGCCAACCATAAACGCTACCACCCCACATCATATTATGGTCATAATACCGACCTGTTTGCTGAGCCCAAGCTACACTACTGGTGCTTATAGCCGTTATCAATAAGCCGCTCTTTACTATTAAATTTTTCATATAACCTCTCTACCTTTCTACTTAAAAACGTTCGTTATTGACGTACCTATCGGGATACATCGTTCTTATTTACGTATCTATGTTTGGCTATTCACAATAGAGCTCATAAAGCACTGTGATTACTTTTTGCGCCGCTTCACCTTTGAGTGAGTAATACACTGTCTGCGCATTTTTTCTATAACTGACAAGCCCTTGGTTTTTCATTCTAGATAACTGTTGTGATACGGTGGGTTGGTTTAAGCCTAATAATTCAACCAATTCACCCACGGATTTTTCACCATCGACTAATTGACACAGGATCATCAGTCGATTTTCGTTCGATAAAATTTTCATTAGTTCCGATGCTACTTCGGCAGACCGTCGCATCTCTTTTATATTCATATATTCCAAAATACCTATATACACATATTAATGCAAGTTAGAATATACGTTTATAATGTTTTATCAAGCAAAAAGGTGAAGTAATCAATGACAAGTTCTGATTACTTCATCTACTCTAGTTAAGAACACCTTCTCGTTTTGCATATACTATGCGATAAAGAACCGGAAGAATGACAAGCGTCAATAGTGTTGAAGACACAATGCCGCCTATCACAACAGTGGCCAACGGTCTTTGTACTTCTGCACCAATACCTGTATTCAGCGCCATGGGCACAAATCCGAGGCTTGCCACTAGTGCTGTCATTAATACCGGACGCAAACGAATAAGTGCCCCTTCAACAATGCTATTCTCTAATTCTCCGGTTTCTAGCAAACGTTGCTTGATGAAGGACAGCATTACCAATCCGTTTAATACGGCAATCCCAGACAACGCGATAAATCCTACCGACGCGGATATGGATAAAGGCATATCCCTTAACCAAAGAGACATTACACCGCCTGTTAATGCCAAAGGGATACCTGTGAAGATAATCAACGCATCGCGTATAGAACCAAACGCAATTACCAGCATTGTCAAAATCACAAACAACGTAACCGGTACCACAATCGTCAATCGTTGACTCGCACTTTCGAGCTGCTCAAAGGTTCCACCATAGTCGAGCCAATAACCAGCAGGTAAATCTACTTCATCATTAATTCTCGCCTGAGCTTCTTCAACAAAAGTGCCAATATCTCTGTCACGCACATTTGCTGTGACAACAATACTACGTTTGCCATTCTCCCGGCTTATTTGGCTAGGTACTTCTTTAAATGCAAGTGTGGCTAATTCGCTTATTGGTACATGCTCACCAGAGGGCGTGACTATGGGAACGCTCTCAAGCTGAGTGAGTTCATTTCGAATGTCGTCGGCATATCGCACGACAATTTCAAAGCGTCTGTCGCCCTCAAAAATCATTCCAGCGGTTTCTCCACCTGTCGCAGCATTGAGCCATAACTGCAAGTCGGCTATATCCAAACCAAAGCGTGCCAATTGATCAGGCTTTGGTGTGACGGTGAAGATTGGAATGCCTTCTACCTGCTCAAGCCTCGCGTCATCAGCTCCTTCAATCGTTGAAATAACGGTCAAAATGTCAGAAGCAGATGCAAAGAGCGTATCTAAGTCATCCCCAAATAGCCTTATCCCCAAATCTGCCCTTACGCCACTAATCAATTCGTTAAAACGCATTTGTATAGGTTGCGTAAATTCATAATTATTGCCGGGCAAAGTAAACAAGTCCTCTTCAAACGTTTTCACTAACTCAGCTTTTGTCATTGATGGATCGGGCCATTGCTCCCGAGGCTTTAAAATAACAAACGTATCAGTAATGTTTGGTGGCATAGGGTCGGTGGCGACCTCACCCGTACCCGTGCGACCGAATACCGTCTGTACTTGCTCATACTGCATAAGTTTCGCTTCAAGAGTTTTTTGCATTTCAACTGCTTGTTCTACCCCAGTCCCAGGGATGCGTATCGCTTGTACTAAGATATCACCTTCATTGAGCTGGGGAATAAACTCGGAGCCTAATTTACTGCCCATCCATAAACTGCCGACAACCAAAGCACTCGCTGCTACTACCACTAGCCATCTAAAACGCAGCGCTCCGGTTAAAACAGGACGATAGACTGCCTTTGCACCTTTAATAATTGGGCTTTCTTTTTCGCTAATTTTACCTCTCATGAAAATTGCTATCGCCGCAGGCACTACGGTAAAACAAAATACCATTGCGGCAAGCAAAGCCATTATCACGGTCGCTGCCATGGGGTGGAACATTTTACCTTCGACGCCAGTGAGCGTGAACAAGGGGATATAAACAATGGTAATGATCAATACACCAAACAAACTGGGGCGTATGACTTCATTAGTGGCTTCATATACAACATTCAGCCTTTCTTTGAGCGGTAGAGTAGCGCCGTTTTGTTTCTGGGATTCGGATAATCGTCTGATACAGTTTTCAACAATGATAACTGCGCCATCGACAATCAAGCCAAAATCCAGTGCGCCTAAACTCATCAAGTTAGCAGACACATCTGTTTTGACCATGCCCGATATCGTGGCAAGCATTGCCAAGGGTATTACAGCGGCGGTAATAAGTGCAGCTCGCACATTCCCAAGCAAAACGAATAGCACAACGATGACAAGTAAAGCGCCCTCGACGAGGTTTTTCTGCACTGTGTCGATGGTTTTGTCAACGAGGCTTGTCCTATCGTAAACCGCTTCAAGGATTACGCCCTCGGGTAAGCTTGTTTTAATGGTTTCGAGCTTACTGTCCACAGCTTTGGCGACCGTACGAGAGTTTTCTCCCACTAACATCATTGTCGTGCCAATCACTGTTTCTTGGCCATTTAACGTGCCGGCTCCAGAGCGCAGCTCTTTACCGAGGTTGATTTGGGCGATGTCTTGAATTTTTACCGGTACGCCATCAATGATCTTAACAACCACTTGGCCGATATCGTCGATGCCCTTAAGTTGGGCTTCCGATCTGATCAGTACTTGTTGCCCATTTTGTTCTACAAAACCAGCGCCTTGATTCGCATTGTTGCGTTCTAGCGCACTGAGAAGGTCACCTGTACTTATCCCAAAGTTTATCATTGCGACTGGATTAGGATTCACATGATATTGCTTTTCAAATCCGCCTATCGCATAAACCTCGGTCACCCCCTCAACAAGCGACAATTGGGGCTTAATTACCCAATCATGGATCTCCCTTAATGCCATAGCATCATAGGGTTGACCGTTGTCCTGTCGCGCCTGAGGCTCAGCACTTAACGAGTACATGTAAATTTCACCCAAGCCTGTGGCGATAGGGCCCATTTCAGGGGTTAACCCTGTTGGCAATTGCGCCGCGATGGCGGTGAGACGCTCGTTGACGAGATTTCGTGCGAAATATAAATCAGTGCCCTCTTTAAACACGACTGTGACTTGCGACAAACCATAGCGTGATATCGAGCGGGTATACGATAAATTAGGCAAACCGGCCAGCGAGGTTTCAACTATAAACGTTATGCGTTGTTCAGTCTCCAAAGGCGAGTAACCTGGGGTTGCGGTATTTATCTGCACTTGCACGTTGGTGATATCAGGCACAGCATCAATCGGCAATTGTTTGTAACTGTACATACCAAAAAAGGCGACAAACAAGGCGAACAACATCATGACACCACGGCGCTCAATGGATAGACGGAGTATTGGTGCTATCATGTTCTCACCTCACCGTTTTTATGGACTTGGCTTTGCTTTTGACAATAAATGCGCAGGTAATTAGTCATCATCGCCCGCCTCCATTTTTAATAAATCAGCTTTTAGTAGATAGCTATTTTCTACAACGACTTGCTGGCCTATTTGAACGCCCTTCACAATCTCTACTAAACGGTTGTCCGTGTTCCCAAGCTTTACTTGGCGGGGGTAAAATCGCTCCCCTTCTTTGACAAAAACAATGGTTTGCCCATCTAACTCTTGTATTGAACTTTTGGGGAGAGCCAGATTGACTTCTTGGAACCCAATCTGAATATAACCCTCTACCATAGCGCCTAAAGGCCAATAACCACTGCCATTATCAACGTTCACAAACGCGATAGAATAAGGTTTGTCATCAGGTGAGGACGTAATGTGGCTTATACTTGATTGTTGCTGCAATTCCTCAAGCCTTAAAGTGACTTCCATATCAGCGGCAATACGAGTACGTTGTTTGGGGAAAATAGCCAATTGAGCAATTGCGCGAGAGTAATTAGCAACAGAAAGCAGTACTTGACCGTTGGTGAGCTCACCATCATTGGCGTGTCTAGCTATGATTTTTCCAGACATCGGTGAGGTGATTGAGTATTGATTTAAACTCTCGTTTGACTCAATGATTGCCAGTGTGTCACCTTTTTCTACTTTATCTCCAATATTCACCATGATACGTTTTACAACACCGTCGAAGCGGGCACGAATATGACTCAGTGACTCAGGATCATGAACTATCCGCCCAAAGGTTCTGGTTGTGAGCGATAATGTTCCTGATGCGGCCGATGCAGTCACGATATCGTGTTCAAGCATCCGTTCTTGAGATAACACTACGTACTCGGGTCTTTCTTCGGCTTCCTCATCGTCATCATCAGCCAGGGCGACAGAAGCAAACAGTAAAGTAACTAGCATGACTAACATGCCAAGCAAGTCACGTGCGCTAGTAACTAATGTAAATTGTGATTTATTCATTATTTTTTCTCTATTCATTGTGATGATTGAGCAGACGTCGAGGGAGAGTCAGAAAACACGGGAATTCCCGTAAGTGCCTCTAGATCTGCGCTTCGAAGGTGAACTAAGCCTGCGGCTTTTATCATAGTTCGTTGCATATCTATGAGTTGCTGTTGCGTTGTCACCCACTCTATGTAGTTGTAGCGACCACTTTCATAGCCATCCCGCGCCAATTTCAATGCAGATTCCAATGTTGGGACGACATTGTCTTGAAGGGTCGTAACAGTGAGCAAGGCTTGGTCTTTTGCGCTAATGACTTGATTTAATTGGCGAGTGAGTTCACGAATTTTCGCTTGTTTTTGATAGTCTATACTGTCAAGCAATGCGCGCTGTTGTTCGTATTCACCTAGATTCCGCTGCTTGGTATTTAACGGCACCGAAATACTGGCAACTAACGCTGTGTCATCAATTCCCTGCATTCTTCGGATACCGGCTTCCCACGCAATGTCGAACTGCTGACTGGCCTGAACCACTCTCAATCTGGCCTCTTGTACCCGATAGTTATCAGCATAAAGCAGAACGTGTGGATTGCTTTGAAGCTGTGAAAGCATATGTTCAAGTGATAGTGAATTTGGAAACGATAACAGTGTCCCTTCAACTTCCGCAAACGCAGCGTTAGTGTCACCCCACATGATGGCCAGGTCGCGTTTATACTCATTGAGTTTTTGTTCACTTATCAATAACGACAAACGCGCCTGCGACAACGCTGACTCTGCACGTTTTTTCTCAAGTGGTGAAGAAGCCCCCGCTTCAACCCGTGTAGAGACTGTCTGAAGCATTGTGCGAGCCAGCATTTCAGCTCGTTGCTCAGTCTTGTGCAACGCTTGTTGGACAATGACATTGATATATCGTCGAGTTGTTTCACCCAAGATGTCCAGCGTACGAATGCGCCGTTGTGTAAGCAGTTGTGCTTTTTTTGAACTCACCACATTCATTCGGCCGCTGACTTTATCTCCAAGCTCGATGACCGACGATAAGGTCAATGTCAATTCAGCATCTCTGATACCAGACACTTCGCCTGTTCCCAACAAATTTTCAACTTCAACCCCAACAGACATTTCAGGTCGTAAGTGGGCCGTTTTTGATTCACCCTCCAAAGCCGAAGATTTAAAATCGAACACCACTAAATCTGGGTTGTTTGATAAGGTGCGCTTGAGCGCATTTTCAAGTGTGATAGTCGACACTTGTGCATTGACAGATTGAACAGATATGCTCATTGTTACCAGTACAGCAGACATCAATTTCAGATACGCTGAGCTAGCTTTTTTTATGCCCAATGGGCGTGAAGCCTTCATAAAAAACCTTTTATTCATAAAATAACGAAGTACATGGAACGCGCCCATGCAAACATATAGGAGGGAATGGATTAAGGTTGAGGTGGGCGCAAAAGGCCTTCGACTAGGCCGTCAGTGACGTTGCGGGAATAACTGTATTGATTGGTGTATAACGGTTTAGATACGTCATTTATTGGGTGTTGTGCCAGAAACTTAATCTGTCCACATTGACACAGCACACAATGGAAACACTTAGGCTCTTCACTCGACGTATTATCACCAGCATTTACATTTTTTTCGGGAACATCATAAGTGCCTATCGACTTTGATTGTTCAGGGACTGACGATACCTCCGCAGGGTAGTCATCGCATTGAGCGGCGAACGAAAAGCCCGATTGACACATGAGCAAAGTAATAAGTAGCCATGCCAACCTACGCAGTTTTGATGTGCAATTAAAAATTGGCATGTTCTTATCAACTTTGCGCATTAAGCGCTCGCTGTCTTTCATTTCCAGCATCTTCGAGGATCATTTTTGCCCCGCGCAACACAACGCACGAAACTATCACACCGATAACCAGATCAGGCCATCGAGAATCGAGCCAAAACACCAAAACGCCAGCAGAGATAACACCTAAGTTGGCAATCACATCGTTGGCTGAAAATATCCAGCTTGCCCGCATATGCACTTCTTCATTTCTTTGTTTGCGTATGATCACAAGACAAATGACATTAGCAACCAGTGCAACTGCCCCCATAGCCATCATTAGTCCCGATACAGGTTCGCTACCGTAAATTGACCGTCTTACAATATCAATGATAATCAACACACCCAGTGCCATCTGAAAAAAGCCGCTAATTCTAGCCGCATTGGCTTTGTGCAATAGCGATTTACCAATAGCATAAAGGGCAACACCATAGACAACTGCGTCGGCGAGCATATCAAGTGAATCGGCTATTAATGCGGTTGAATCAGCAAGCAACCCGATCCCCATTTCTATAACAAACATTGTCGCGTTTATTCCCAAAAGCCAATACAAAACCTGTCGTTGAGACTGGTCTTTTATTTCAACTTCGCACCCACATCCGCTCATTAGAAACACACTCTTTACTGATGAATAGTATGAGTATAAAGTCTATACTTGGTATAGAGTCAACGGTTAGGAGTAAAAAATGAAAATTGGTGATGTCGCAAAGACGACAGGTTGTAGTATTCAGACCATTCGTTTTTATGAAAAGAAAGGGCTATTGCCTGAGCTCAAGCGCTCAAGTGGAAATTATCGTGTCTACGACAAGGGGACTATTGAACAACTCCTATTTATTAAACAGTGTCGTTCATTGGATATGTCTATCATGGAAGTAAAAACGCTCATGGACAGTCGTTCGAAGCCAGATCAGAGCTGTTCAAATATCAATACGTTAATAGCTAAGCATTTATCAGACGTCATTATTCGCATTGAAGAGCTAAACGCATTAAAGTCATCACTCGAAAATATGGCGTCAAAGTGTGATCAAAACAAAACCATTAGGGACTGTGGCATTTTAAATTATTTACACACTTAAAAGTGTAAGAAGCACACAGTTTCACTGTGCGCACTCGCCTCAACGTGTATCTATCGGCTAACATTCGTAATTTGTGTAGATTTATAAGGCAAAAATCAATAGCCTGAACTTTTGATACTGAGTCAGCCATGCATATTCATTTGTGGCCCTACAAAGCGATTTACATCGGAAT
Organism: Pseudoalteromonas sp. MER144-MNA-CIBAN-0113; assembly: GCF_040308965.1. Lineage (NCBI taxonomy): Bacteria > Pseudomonadati > Pseudomonadota > Gammaproteobacteria > Alteromonadales > Pseudoalteromonadaceae > Pseudoalteromonas > Pseudoalteromonas sp. MER144-MNA-CIBAN-0113. Next base: position 938 of record NZ_JBEOOG010000100.1, on the reverse strand, counting down.
CAGTCCTGATAATGATGTTCATGCACATCATGCTGTCCAAATTTGCATTGGTTTAGACAAAGACATCTCGGTTCAAGATTACAAGGCACAAAGTATTCACACCGGACAATGTATTGTGATTTTCGAAGATGTCCCTCACAAGGTTTTGGCACAGGACAATCAGATTGTAGTCATCTATTTAGAGCCTGAAGATAGGCAAAACCAACAACTTCTCAAAGCCTTACGTCAAGCCAGGAGTGATGGAATTAATACTCTGCCGCTTACTAGCAAAGAATTGGGATCCATTTCTCAGCATCTATTTACTGACGTCGATATCGACAAAGTGTGGAAAACAGTAAATAAAGCGGTAGGGCTAGTCTATAGTCCTGCGCTTTCATCGCGCCCTGAGGATAAACGGGTACGAGCGGTCATCGACATTATTGCTTCGCAGAGAGGTTGTGCAATCGATATGGCGTTTTTATCATCGAAGGTTTTCTTGTCCCCAAGTCGCAATCAAGTCCTAATTGCTCAGCCCAGCTCCTGATGATAGACCTGTAATATGAATAGCTTATTGGTTGATTAGAGCGACGTATACTCCGAAACAAATAATCACTGGGTTGCAATTTAACTTCTTGAATTCAATGGATAATACTTTGTTGTGTTCTCGGAGTTATCTCAAATTGAACTTCGATCCCAGTTTTCTTCTGCGTTAATTGAACCCTTTCAAATACTTGATCGAGAGTAGTGACGTCTCGAACTTTTAAAGAGAGTAAGTCACATGATCTTAGCTTGCTATCTATAGCCAAATTAAGTAAAGCTAATTGCATCAAGTTGTTTTGAATTTCAATTCGAGTGCGAATACGCCAAATCTCTTCAAGCTTGCCCCCTGTGTCAGGATAGTTGTCGCCTCTAACTTTTAATAGAGGCAGATATAATGAGACGTCGATTTACACAAGAAT
>NZ_JBEOOG010000099.1:0-11596 GCF_040308965.1 Pseudoalteromonas sp. MER144-MNA-CIBAN-0113 | reverse complement strand
AAAATAAGCCACACCTTAATTTAACTGACGTAGAGCTCAACGCACTAGTTATCGCTTAAGCAGATCTCAGGTTAATTTAGAATCTTTTTGGTCTGACTGGCCAGCTCAATATGAAAACCATTTTGGGCAGCCCCTGCCAATAAAAAAATTACGCTACAAAGATGACTTTGACAGGATGATTCTTGGCGTATCTGTTGCCTCACTTGAGCATGTATGCCCTTCGTTATTAGTATGGGATACAAATTTTGCAGCTCAAGCAAAGCAAGTTAAAACGGTGGCAACGCAGGCAGCCCAATTATGGCTTAGTAAGACTGACGAGCAATTAGGTTGGCAATATAGGCCACCTAGCAAAGAAGGCCCCATTCTCAGTGGCTTTAGCGAACCATTTGATACATGGGCGGCGATGATGAATTTAATCGACAAAGAGCAATGGCCTATCGATTGTCCTCCTAAAAACATTGCTTACTTTTGCAGTGTTTTTCCTTGTGATTATTACCCGCCACAAAGTGAACATCAATTTGTTTTTCAAGCAAAATCGCAAGTAAAAGCTAATCTTAAAGGTATGCTAGAAAAAAACATGCAGGCTATTTGGCCATTAGCGTATCAAAATAATGAATTTGACTGGTCTGTTTTGCATGGCTCTCAGTTATCAGGGGATGAACGATTAAATAAGCAATACTGGCGGGTAAATGTGGATCCCAGTGATCGATATGTACTGTCAGTTGCGGGCTCAAGTAAATATCGTCTGGCAACCGATGAAACACAATTTACCAATCTTTTTATTACAGGAGACTGGATAAAAACAGGCGTTAATGCGGGTTGTGTTGAAGCGGCTGTCATGGCTGGTATGCAAACAGCAAGAGCAATGGTGGGTTATCCACAACACATTAGTGGCGAAGATGCATTTGCAGCCCTCACACATTAAAATATTATTCATATCACCGTATTATCGATTGATTAGTATATAATTAAACATGTTGTTTACATTTGTCTAGAGTAAAGGTCACAAGAAATGAAAAATAAAGGCAAGCTTCTCAATAAGAAAATAGGGTTGATATGCTTACCAGGCTTTTTACTGCCACTGCAGGCGAAAGTACTTGTAGATGATAAAAGTGCGAATGCGCGTAATATGGAAATCATAGAAGTTTATGCGCAAAAAAGAGCGCAAAAAATTGAAGAAGTTGGCATTTCTGTAAGCACCATTAAAGGTAATGATCTTCAAGTACAACACGTTAAAGATTCGACAGAGTTGTCTGTATTTGCTCCTAATCTAAAAATTAGTCAAAACGCAGCGGAAGGCACACCGCCAGCGGTTAACATTCGTGGTGTAGGGCTAGTTGATTACAATACGGCGAATACATCCCCTGTGGCGATGTATGTTGATGACATTGCTGTTGGCTCTGCAAGTAACTAAATTGTTAATTTATTTGATATTGAACAAATTGATATTTTGCGTGGTCCTCAAGGCACTTTATTTGGTCGCAACTCTACTGGGGGCGCTATTTTAATCCGCTCTAAACGCCCTGAGTTTGAACAAAGTGGTTATTTAAGCACCGGCATTGCTAATAACAATGCGACCAGTGTTGATGCTATGTTTAATTCAGCACTTAGTGAAAACACTGCCGTTCGTATAGCGCTTAATCATCAAGATTATGATTATTCCACTAACAATATTTTTGCCGACTCACCGAAAGCTGGCATGCGACAAACGAATGGCCGAGTTTCCTTTTTAGCTGATTTTGACACGGTACAGCTATTGATAAAAGGGCATATTGCCGATTGGGATGGCATAGTACAGCCGGTTGGCAGTATTGGAATTGTTGCTAATCCACTAACAGGAGAGCGATGCTCGCCAGCACAAGCGGGTTCAACCAGCTGTTTTGATAATTTTGGCTTTAATGATGCCAGTGATGATTTTTATACAGTCAGCGTAAATAATAATTCGCCTCATAAAACAGATGGTAAGGGCATTAGCGCCCATGCTAATTGGCAATTAGACACACACAATGAGCTTGTTTTTTTAAGCAGTTATAACAAATTAAAACGGGACCATGCTTTTAATTGTGATGGCTCTCCCGCACAGTTATGTGAGGGCAACTTAGGGTTAAATACTGATTTGGTGACGCAAGAATTGCGATTGCAATCTCAGTTAGGTGAGCATTTTTTAACGACGGGAATATATTATGCTGATGAGTCTATTGTTCAAGATAATGTAAATGATATTTTACGCGACTATCGGGGAATTTTATCGACAGATTTAACCGCTACTTTTTTTTATAATAATAAAATAAACACAAAGAGTATGGCTGCGTTTACGCAACTCGATTATCAATTAAACCAAGATTGGTTGATCACTGCAGGGCTTCGTTACTCTTATGAATCGTTAGACTACGACTCAGTGTCACAGCTTAATGTTATTTTAGATGCTAACGATTTAACGGGGGTTAAGGTTCCATTTTATCGTGTTCAGGGAGAGCAGTCAGATAATGGCATTTCAGGGCAGTTAGGAGTGAACTTTAAAGTCGATGATTCAACTTACGCCTATTATCGTTTTGCTAATGGCGCCAAAAGCGGAGGCTATAACGGTGGCTTTTTATCATCGGTTGAACAAGCCCAACTCGCTGACTATCAAAAAGAGCGGTTAAACTCACATGAAATCGGATCAAAGTCCTGGTGGCCAGAGCAGGGTATTCGATTTAACTGGGCTGCATTTTATTATGATTATAATGATCAACAAGTCTTTATGAATCAGCCTTCAGCATCTGAGCAGAGCCCGCCAATTCAATTATTAGAAAATGTGGCTGACTCTATTATTTACGGTTTAGAAGCTGATCTTGAGTATTGGCTGACCGATAATTTGAATGTTAAGTTTGCTATGGGTTATATACCTCATGCAGAGTTTGAAGAATATGTTGATCCACTAGGGAACGCGTTAACTGATAATCGTTTGCCGTTTACCTCAAAATGGAATCTCAGTGCGGGTATTGAATACACTCTTGAGGTGGCTAATCACCCACTAACTACTCAATTATTAGTTGATTATCAATCCGATTACTATTTTGATCAGAATCAAAACCCCTATGCGATGCAAGACAGCTATAGTATTTTTAACGCCAATATACACTATCAACACGATAACTGGGGGGTTGCCATTTGGGGTAAAAACCTGTTTGGTACTCATTACAGCCACTTAAAATTTGATTTAAGTTCTTTTCTTGGCATGCTTGAAGATTTTAAGGGTGAAGGTCGGCGTTTTGGCTTGGATATTAGTTATCAGTTTTAATTTAAGGTGCAAAGTATGCCAATAAAGGCAGCTCTAAAGCTATTTATATATTGTGTATTTATATGCTTTAGCAATTTAGCAGTGGCAAATGCACTTGAGCCTTTTGCTTATACTTTGAAACAACAAGATACTGATTTGCTTAATCAAGGCAGTGTATTTCAAGTCACTGATGGCGCTTTTCCCCGAGATCATAGCGATATAGAAACGTGGCTTGAAAAAAAGCAACCACAGTCGAGAACATCGTTTTTTGGTGGTAGTTTTTGGTTTGTGATTAAGCTGGAAAACAAAACTGATTTAAATGAACTTGTGTTGTATCCCTATAACACGCTGCTTTCAAAAATTGAGACGCGTATTTATGATATGTCGAATTTTGATGAGCCAATAAATCGTTATACAACGGGTGGCATTTACCCTAATGAGTTTGCATTTCATTATGGTAATAGAATTGAGCTGACGCCTACTCGTCCCTATATGTTAATTGCAAAATTTCAAAGTGAATACTTTTACACCCCACCTAAATTAGTGCTTTCACCTTATGATGATTTTTTTGTGAAAAAAACATCAGATAACATGATTATGCTGCTGTGCTTTGGGGTTGGTATTGCATTAGGTTTATACAATTTTCTTATTTACTTGGGTGATAGAGATAAAACCCATTTGTATTACGCCCTGTTTACCGCGTGCTGGGTATTAGCTTGGAGTCAGTTTTTTCATATACCTGATCAAATTTTTGGTTTTTATAACGCCCATTTTCATTGGCTAGGTTTTACCTTAATTCCCATCACAAATATCTTATTTTTTAACAGCTTACTTAAATTAAAGGAAACGTCTCCTCAATTATCACGGTTATCAATTTACTTGGGCATTATTGCTACCGCAGGTACTCCATTTGCAATCATTTGGCCAGGTTTTGGCTTTATATGGGCTACTTTAGTAACGGGGGCTACTTTGTGCCTGGGTATGATTGTTGGTATACGAAGTTGGTTAAGTGGCTTTAAGCCCGCTCGCTATTTTGTTTTAGCGTATTTGGCGATGGCCATTCCTAATATGGTCGGCAATTTAACTAATTTAGGGCTAATTGAACCTATAAAGATGGATCTCTATTTACTTGGGCTCATTGGTACCGCACTCGATGCAGTGCTACTTGCTTTTGCCGTGGCAAATAAATTTAGCATTTTACACCATGAGAATGTTGAATTGACTAAAAATTTAGAACACAAAGTACAGTTGCGTACTCAAGAGTTACAACAATTAGCTGAAGAGCTTCGTGATGCAAGTGAAGCTAAAAGTCGATTTTTAGCCAATATGAGCCACGAAATTCGCACCCCAATGACATCAATTATTGGTTATGCTGATGGTATTATTTTAGGTGATATACAGCCTCATGAGAGAAACCATGGCATTCGGGTGATTTTGCAAAATAGTCGTCATGTTCTTGGCTTAATTAATGACATTTTGGATATGTCAAAAATTGAGGCTAACCGTCTAGAGATAGAGCTAGTTGAAACGGACTTGTTTGCCACTATTGCTGAAATCGAATCGTTATTAGGAAAACAAATCCGTGATAAAGGCTTAAAATTTAAAGTTGATTATCAATTTCCGCTACCTGATTGGATAGTCTCAGATCCAACTCGATTGAGACAAATATTATTAAATTTAGCAACCAATGCGCTTAAATTTACCAGCCAAGGTTATATAAAGCTAACGGTTAGCTGTAATAAAAAACAACTAATTATTAAAGTGAAAGATACGGGAATTGGTATGACCGACAGTGAGCAAAAAGACTTGTTTACTCCCTTTCATCAAGCTGACTCGTCGATTTCTCGCAAATACGGTGGCACTGGACTTGGGTTAAATATCTCAAAAAGCCTAGCAACTAAACTAGATGGCGATATTACGGTTTATTCTATGCTCGGAAGCGGCAGTGAGTTTTGTTTTACTATGGCACTGCATACAACGGCTCATACAAAATGGGTTAACGCATTTGACGATATTTGTAAGTCACAAAACAAAGAGCTCCCTATAAATAGTAACCAGCGAAATTTGATTGGTAGGGTACTCGTGGCTGAAGATCACCCAGAAAACCGACAGCTGATTAAGCGGATTTTAGAACGAATGGGTTTAACCGTGGTGACAGTAGAAAATGGCCGAGATGCTGCGCAAGCGACACTTGATGAACAATTTGATTTAATTTTATTAGATATTCAAATGCCAATTATGGATGGTGAACAAGCAATTAGTATTATGCAAGCAACAGGAGTAACAACACCGATTGTTGCGCTTACTGCGAACACGATGAAGCATGAAGTCGATCGTTATTTAAGACAAGGTTTTACCGACCATATTGCCAAACCTATCGATAGACGGTGTTTTAGCAGTAAAATCGCAAGTTACCTTGATATTGATATATGCGAAAATATTAAGCTGCCTGATGATGAGTTTGCACTACTCAAGCAAGAATACATTAAAGGATTAAAAAAACAAAAACACACATTACAGTTGCAATTTAAGCAGGGTGATATAACCGGTTTTGCACGCAGTGTGCATATGATTAAAGGAACGGCAGGGATGTTTGAATGCCAAGTGCTGTATCAACAGGCTGTTGGATTGGAAGCGAGTTTAAAGCTTTCGCCTGCTGTTCTTGATACACACCAAGTTGAAGCTTTACTCAATGCTATTGATGTTATTTTAGAAGCTTAATGGATACCATTTTTAAAAGCCTTATTTCCTCTGTGGTTATGATCTGTTTATAATGTGAAGGTTATTTTTCAAATACAATGTTATTAAAAAGGAAATTCTGTGAAGCTATCTGTTTGTATTATATGTAAAAATGAAGAGGATACAATTGAGCGTTGTTTAGAGTCAGTAAAGTGGGCAGATGAAATTATTGTACTTGATTCAGGCAGCACTGATGAAACACGTGCTATTGCAAATAAATACACAGATAAAGTATTTGTACGTGATGATTGGCAAGGGTTTGGTGAGCAACGACGCAGAGCAGAAGCATTAGCAACTAACGATTGGATTTTTGCAATTGACTGTGATGAAGTTGTCAGTGAGCGTTTAAAAGAAGAAATAATAACGACACTGGCAAAATGCAATGAGAAAAATATTTTAAAGCTTAACCGTTTAACGCATTTTTGTGGCCAATTTATTCGACACAGCGGCTGGTATCCTGATCGTATTGCGCGTATTTACAACAAAAAAATAACAGGTTATAACCAAAATTTGGTTCATGAGTCTATTGTAATGCTTGATTGTAAGCCAATTGAGTTGAAAGAAAATATATTACATTTTCAGTATGAAGATATTTTTGGTTACATGAATAAAAGAAACCATTATGCGCACATAGGCGCAGAGCAAATGGTAAAAAAGGGTAAAAAACCATCACTATTGAAGGCGAGTAGTTCCGCTTTTTTTGCTTTTATCCGCCATTATTTTTTAAGACGTGGCTTTTTAGATGGTAAGGCAGGATTTGTTATTGCGGTTATACAAAGTCAATATAGCTTTAATAAATACTTATTTGCCTATTATAAATAATCTCACTTAGCAGGTTAATTTTATAATCATCCGGTGGTTAAAATTAATCTGCACTTATGTTCTACTCAGTAATGCTCTACTCAGTAATGTTCTATTTAGTCTGGTGTTAGATAAAATGCCTGATGCCATCTTGATTAAAAAATCGTTCCCTCATTTTTACTAATAGTGAATACCGTGCAGTTATTCGCTGCGGTGATATCAATTATAAAAATGCAATTACAGACACTTATTAACTAACATGCTTTAATGGAAAGAGGATGTTTTTCTAGGTGTTAACAATGCAATATCAACATATTACTGTGCCAGAAAATGGTGAAAATATACTCATTGATGAACAAGGACAGTGGCATATACCCGAACACCCTATTATTGCTTATATTGATGGTGATGGCGTCGGGCTCGACGTGATGCCAGTGATGCGAAAAGTAGTGGATGCCGCCATAGAGCATAGTTATGGCGCAAGACGCAAAATTCATTGGATGCAAGTTTACAATGGTGAGCAAGCTGCCAAGCTTTATGACGGTGATTGGTTTCCTCAAGAAACGATTAATGCAGTACGAGAGTGTAAAATTGCGATTAAAGGCCCTTTAACCACACCGCTTGGAGGCGGGTTTCGCTCGCTCAATGTCGCGCTTCGCCATGAAATGGATTTGTATGTAAATATGCGAACCATTAAAGGATTTAGTGCATTACCGTCACCCTTAAAAAACCCATTTACCACGCATATTACCGTGCTACGTGATAGCAGTGAAGATGTGTATTCAGGAATTGAGTGGCAAGCGGGCAGTGTTGAAAGTGAAAAAATGCTCGATTTTTTATGTGAAGAAATGGGCGTAACACGGCTTCGTTTTACCCAAGAGTGTGGTTTAGGTATTAAAAATATCTCTAAAGAGGGATCAGAGCGATTAATACGCTATGCAATTAATTATGCCCTAAAAAATAATAGTGAATCACTCACTTTAGTTCACAAAGGCAATGTACTTAAGTTTACCGATGGCGCATTTAAGCGCTGGGGATTTGCGCTGGCCAAACGTGAATACGCTGCCGTTGAGCATCAAAACGGACGCTGGCTTGAAATACAACGTGCTGATTTACCGCCGCTGGTTATTAAAGAAGTAATTGCCGATAATATGCTTCAGCAGTGTTTAATGGATCCTGCTCAATTTGATGTGGTGGCCACCACTAATCAAAACGGAGACTTTTTAGCCGATATGCTCAGTGCACAAGTCGGTGGAGTAGGGATTATGCCGGCGGCAAACTTAAATACCGAAGTTGCGTTTTTTGAACCCACACATGGTACATTTGAGCGCATAGCAGGACAAGATAAAGCAAATCCGAGCAGTAGCTTATTGAGTGCGGTGTTAATGCTTAAGTTTATGGGATGGAGTGATGCTGCTTATTTAATTGAAAACGCGCTTGAAAGCACATTTGCCAGTGGACAGGTTACATTTGATTTAGCTCAATCAAATCATAACTCGACAACCTTAAGTTGCAAACAATTTGCCAACAAGGTTATCGAGCACTTTTAAAGGGCAGCATTTTACGCTGCAGAGGCGTTAGCTGTTTGCTCGCGATGAACGCATGGACGCTCTGTCAGCTCTGCAGCTCTGTGGTAAAGTTTATGGGCGCTTGGCTCATCACAGAGTGTGCCACTAAGCGTATCCATTAAAGCAACCACAATAATCGCAGGCACTTGGCAACAGTATTCATCTAAAACGGCTGCGGTTGTTTGTGCATCTACATGACAATGTGGATGACTTTTACGTTGATATGCATTTAATAAAGTATTCACGTCGAGAATGTCGTTTTCTTGGTGTTTTGTTTTACGACATGCACACCCAAACTCATCAACTAACGTGGCTAACGCTTGGTAAACGTGTTGCGTTTGAAGTGTTGTTTTACGACACAATTGTTGTTCAATGAATTGATGTAAATTTGCATCAATGAATAATCCGTCTTGTTGTGTGAAGCTTGCTGATGTTTGCATAATTATTACTCTTAGTTTGTTGGCTTAACTTCACTGTAGCGCTAAGTGTAATATTAATGAAATTGTTGTTTTCAATAACTGATATTGATTTGATCAATATTTTAATTCTTTACCTATCAATCACTGTATTTGCAAACGCCAACAACTCGCGTCTAAGCCATTGGTGCGCTGGTGTATGATGTAATAACGGGCTCCATATCATTTTTATTTCTATGGGGACGATTTGAAATGGCACAGGGCTAATCACTAAATTAGTATGGCTAGTTAAAAGCTTTGCTTGACGACGCGGAAGGGTTGCAATAAGTTGCTCAGATTGACACAGTAAACTGGCAATCATGTAATGACGAGTAAATACGCGTATTTTACGTGTTTGTTCTAATTGCCATAATGCCTCATCGACCCAGCCTAATTTTTGTTTACCTGATTTATTGGTTACAGCGGGTTCGGGGCCCCAGCCGGCTCGATTAACCCAAATATGTTCACTTTTTAAGTATTGGTCTAAGTTTGCATCGTTTAAAAATGGATTATGTGGATGGGTTAAACAACAGTAGTTATCTCGCCATACAGTAGCTTGATGAAAAGAGCGCGGCAGACCATTAAAACGGTTTATTGCCAAATCGATAGTGCCTTTTTCCATATCCTGTAGGTTCACGTCGCTGGGGCTAAGTACATCGAAGTCAATGCCCGGATTTTTAGCTAGCTGCTCGCAAATAAAGGGGGCAATTAGCGTCGATTCTATATAATCGTTTGCCATAATACGAAACGTCAAGTGGGCGGTAGCCGGATTAAACTGCTCACTGGGCTGCGTGATCTCTTCTGCCATTTTTAACAGCGCTTCAATTTCGGGCTTAAGGGCAAGGGCTTTAGCTGTTGGGGTCATGGAGCCAGCTGCACGAACAAGCAAAGGATCGTCAAATAAGTCTCTTAGGCGTTTTAACGCATTGCTCATAGCCGGTTGTGTTAATGCGAGTTTATTGGCCGCTTTAGACACACTTTTTTCATCTATTAATACATTTAAATAGACGAGTAGGTTGAGATCGACATTTCTTATATTCATATGATCAATTTTATTTATTTGCTGTATTAATTATCTAAATTAAAGCGTGCTTGCTAAGGTGTAAACCTCTAATAAAAAATAATCAGCATAATTGCTAAAAATAGAAGCGCCTATACTATGCCTAGCACGTCGTTAACGTCTACCCACAATCCTATACAAGAACTCATAGCCACTAAGTTAGCACGCGCTGTATTTGCTGGCTTTGAAGCTATGTTTGCACAGTTCTTAAATATTACCTTAGGGGCACAAAGTCGCTTTGAACAACGCCAATATCATGAGGTGCAAGCGGCAATGCGAGCGCGCTTGCAAGTGTATGAGCGTCAAGTAAAGCAGGTGAGTGAGGCCGTTAAAGTGATTGCCTATGATGAACTAAACTGTCCACAAACATGGCAACGAGCAAAAAATATTTATGGCGAAATGGTTAAAGAGCATGAAAACCAGCCAATTGCACATACGTTTTTTAATTCTACTTTTGGCGCTATTTGGGATGATAAAAAAATTCGTACGGTGCATTTATTTGTCTTAAAAGCAAAGTACCGGGGGCAACCACGTTCTTATGAAGGGCTTGTGAGTCGTATTTCCTTAAAAGAAGGCTTTGATAGCGCAGTTAAAACTTTAGTCAATGAACAAGTGTTTAGAGTGCCATTTAAAAATTTAAACGAGGACTTAGCTAAACTACAAGCAACGTTAACCCAAGGGGCGCAGCAACAATGCAGACAAGTGTATGAGCTAATAAGTTTAAATGACGGCTATATTGAGTACGCCAATTCACACTTTTACCGAAATAAAGCGTGTTATGTAATAGGACGATGTATTGCTAAAAATGGCGATAATATGCCCTTTGCAATAGCCATTTTAAATACCCCTGACGGGCTTACAATTGATGCTGTGATGATGGGCGCTGATCAGCTGAGCTTGTTATTTGGCTTTGCGCGCACGTACTTTATGGTAGATACCGACCAACCTGCAAGGTATGTAGATTACTTAAGTGTGTTAATGCCTCACAAACAACGGTTTGAATTGTTTAATGCGATAGGTTTTATTAAACATGCGAAAACAGAATTTTATCGCTATAAGGTGGATACGACTAAAAGTAGCCCCGAGCAATATAAATATCATTTAGCGCCAGGTACACCAGGTATGGTGATGCTTGTTTTTACAATTGATGGCCTAGACTATGTGTACAAAGTAATAAAAGATAAATTTAGTGCACCAAAAACAGCGACAAAACAGCAGGTAAAAGATAAATATAACTTTGTAAAACAGGCTGATAGAGTAGGGCGATTAGTTGATACTCATGAATTTAGATACCTAGCCTTTGATTTAAGTCGTTTTAGTAATGAACTGCTTACTGAAATGAAAAAACACATTGGTGATAGCTTAATTATTTCGGGTAAAGCGTTAATACTCAAACATGTCTATGTTGAGCGAAAAATGACACCGCTTAATTTATATATCGGTCAATGTACCAGTAAATCACTGCAGCAGGTGATGGTTGATTATGGTAAAGCGATTAAAGAGCTTGCCAGTGCTAATATTTTTGCCGGTGACATGCTAATGAAAAACTTTGGTGTGACACGTTGGGGGCGAGTGGTGTTTTATGATTACGATGAAATTTGCCCTCTTACTGATTGTAATTTTAGAGAAGTGCCCAGACTGTGTAAAAACTAATTTTTAATAAATTGTCTTGGGTATGTTCTTAGTTTAAAACCATCTAGGATGGTTGCGA
>NZ_JBEOOG010000098.1:0-11617 GCF_040308965.1 Pseudoalteromonas sp. MER144-MNA-CIBAN-0113 | reverse complement strand
TTGAACCTGCTAACCACCCGCCGTCTGACTATAACTATTGTGAAAAGAAGACAGGACAACTACTCTGACACGGCGGGATAGCTTCCCAAAAAAATCGAAGCCACTATTTAAAGATAAAATAAAACATAAAGTAACGCCAGAATTAGATATGCCTTCTGATACTGATGTAATAGATTTTGTTAAACAGCAAGTTGATATATTATTTGAAAAATAAGATAAACTTTCTTATTGTATTTCAATGATCATGGTAATTAAAGTATGAAAGCTAAATCCAGCATTTCTAATTGTTATAGCAACTAGAAATGCTGGGATTCTAGTTTAAATTTTTGGAAAAATAACAGCGGTAAAGGTTAAATGGATAAAAAATCACTTTCTGAAATACAAACACTTTTTTGGTGTCAGTCTATTCTCGACACGTTAGATTTAGGCAGTATTGCCGAATTTAAAAAACTACCGAACCTAGCTTACGAACCGTTCAAAAAAAAATATTCTCACTTATTCACCAATAAAGATGAATTAACGAAGGCATATGAAGTCTTTTGTATTGAACCACTTGATCCGAAAACATGGCTTGGTTATTTCAGTGGAACTTCTCCAACGAAAAAAACAAAAGGTAAGCAATCGCCTTACGATATTATTGGTGAACTTATTCCACAGACTCAACAGGCATATTGCAACGGCTGTTTTAATATCATAAATGTTTTTACATCTAGCTATATCAGAGATGCGATCAGAGCTTTTGCCAACGGTGTAACTGAGTTATATAAATCTAAAAACTTAGATATTGATGTGTGGCAATCAAATCTTGATACCGGCAAATCTGAGCTAGTAATGAACTATAGAGAGATATTTGACTCAAATTTGGCTCGCGGAAACTTTAAGTTTTGTTTTGATTATTACGTAGAAATACTAAATCAAAGAAGTGATGAGTTAGGGCAAAACATATCTATTTTAAAATTAATGGAAGCCTATATTAATTTGAACTATTTTGGAGAATCCCCAAAAGTGTTTAGTCGGCTATTAGTCGAAGGAGAAGCAGTCCAATTAATGAAAGAACAATACAACATTAAACCTTTTCTTTGGAAAAAAACATTTCAAGTCGTATCTGATGCTTTGCTTCATTATGAAGAGCATAAAGACGAATTATTTTGGATTGAAGAAAGAGAAAAATTTATTTGTGAATAAAATTGTTAAAGGGGCTAGCAAATAACTTACTAGCCACATAGACAAGACAGTCGACAGACTGAGGATACAATATTATTTTAATACTTCATTGCTTTTGAGATTTTGAGACAAAAATTGGTAAATCATGCCTATTTTAGGGGTTATTGATTCTGGGTCTATTTCAACTCGAATGCTACCAGCTCTTTGAACGGCTACTCTCTCAATTTTCGTTAGATACCAGTACTTTACTCCTCGCCTTATATAACAAACTGTTTGCATTGCCCCGTGAGGGTATTCCGGCTTGAAAGCACTATATAATGGCCTAACGCAAGCTTTGATATTTTGGCGATCTTTCATAAATAAAATATTATCGATCAATGACTCTGCTATAAACGTGGCATTTTCCAGTTCTTCATAGTTTAGCTCTCTTTCCCACGTATTACGTTGAAACTTGTCAAAAATTGCCTGAATCATTGTTTTGTTACTTGAAATAATTTTCATTTCTTTCATAAATATTTTCCTGTTTAGAATTCAAGAAAATTCTTCCATAGTTATGACTTTTTTTATAAGTAACAGAAAACAATCTTGCTCACTTGAATGAATCTTAAATAAGTGATAGGAGAAAAAGTTGCAAAGATGAGCTTTCATATTGGGCTTTAGCTACAAAACTTGTCAAGGGAACAACTTAAAAAGTTGTTCCGTATTTGCTTCAATAAAATTTAATTAATCTAGCTCCATCCTGAATTTTCAGGTGATAACAATTGGAGCAATTCATGAAAAATACACACAAAGAAAATAAAGATTTTACTATCGAACATTTAACCCTATCAGAAATTCAGTCTTACTTAGGATTACCGAACGGTTTAAGTTATTTGGAACTAACGAGACAAGCAATAACAATATCAAATGAGCAATATATCCCGATAGAGGATTCACTTTTATATGCATTATGGGGTAATGGCTACCCATCTGCTCGACATCCATCTAATGCTGTAGAAGAACTAATTACATTTAACTTTGGTAAAAATATAAATGAATTTGGGTTATTGATCTTAAATGGCAAGCTCAATGGCTACTGCTACCTTGATGATGATAAAGAAAACTGGACACTAATCTCATGTCCTACATACAATAAAGAGCAGATTATAAATATGTTAGTTCGACATCTATCAGCAAGTACCAAGTTCAGAAGCAAAGAAATCAATTTTTTGAAAGCTGTAAAAAATTGCATTAATGCGATCGGTCATGATTTCTATGATTTACCTAAAAAAAAATCTCTAGATGATGTCACCAACATATTAGAAATAGATATCGATATAGCCAAATTACTAAGCAATGGGCATGGCACTAATTCAACTCTTCGATATGCTCTTGCTAGTTGCTACAACGACATTGCAACAGCCAAATACTTGATGAATAACACCTTACTTAATAAACATCAGTATGATGGTTTAAAAACATTAAAGGTTTCTGATGAATCTGCTCGTAATAGCGTTTATGAATATATGAATAAGTATCATTCATTCGGTGCTATGTGTATTAATTTAGACGATAAAAATAAGAAAATAATTACTGATCTTATTGATA
The DNA here is from genome assembly GCF_040308965.1 of Pseudoalteromonas sp. MER144-MNA-CIBAN-0113. Classification (NCBI taxonomy): domain Bacteria; kingdom Pseudomonadati; phylum Pseudomonadota; class Gammaproteobacteria; order Alteromonadales; family Pseudoalteromonadaceae; genus Pseudoalteromonas; species Pseudoalteromonas sp. MER144-MNA-CIBAN-0113. The sequence continues at coordinate 8,866 of NZ_JBEOOG010000098.1, read as the reverse complement.
ATTATTGTGGTTGGTAAATAAAAACTGATAAAGAGTTTTTACTATTAATTGCTTCTGGTAACTTTTGACGTAAAGAACCTCGAAAACTAACTAAATCACATTCATTCAGTTTTCGAGGTAGTAAAAGTAAACCACAATCTATTTTTGAGTATTAGTCATTTAATATTCCCAGCAACTATCTCAGTAAGCTGTTTATCACCGAACTCAATCTCTCTTTCATTACTTCTTATACGGTGGTAATTAGTCATTACAGTATCATCACTTGGATTCCATCCACACTCAATTAATTCACTGTAAGCATATATATATTCAAACGTATTGATAAAAAGAGATTGGAATTTGAAACATTGATCAGGAGGAAGGGCTTTATCAATTGAACCATGAACAAAATAATTTCGGCATTTAATGCCGTATTTGATAATAAATTTGAAGTTTACAGAACTAAGTGTGTGACCCACCAGTTTTGGTTCTATGATTTCAAAGCGCTCCAATATTCTGTCTTTTAAGGATTTTCTTGATAGAAAACTAACGGATTGCAGCAAAGAACTTTTTAAATCTGGAAAAGTTTTGAAATCAGATTTTATCTGTAATTTTAAGCTTTCGATTTGAGCTACGGCTTCTTCACTTAACTCTTTTTTCAAGTTTTCAGGCGAGTTGGGAAATATATCGAACATATTAGCTGATGATATTAGCCTATCAGATGAATATGTATTTGAAAAAAATGTATTGTAAAAGCAATGCCTTACGTTTTTCCTATCTTCTTTATCAAACCAATTTTTTAGAATAGTTCCGAAACTATCACTACATACATTGATTAATGGGTCTGAATGATAGGTTTCATCAACCTCTTCACCCCAATTACGATAGTCGTGATGAACCTTATAGTTAAAGTGTTCTTCACCTGACATTTTAAGTTCAATGTCTGAAAAGAATAACCCGTGACCAGAAATAAATCTCAAAAATAGCGTGAGTAAATTTGCCCTGTCGAAAGCTTCTTCAATTTTTATTGGATTATTAAAATCAATTGTAATTAAAATTTTATTTTTTAATTGTACTCCCTCGGCATTTCCCCAAATACCACTGCTATAACAATGACTAGCTGTAATTTTACCCAGTTTAGTATTTTGGCTAAATACCTCGAAGTCACCGTTGAAGTAAGCAATGCTAGGTCTCTTATTAATATCAAAATGAGGGGTGAACTCTTCTTCATTAAGCGCTTCAATCAGACCTTCCTTTGGGAATTGAATATATCCAAAAGATTTAACATCTTGAAATAGCTTTAAAGGATTTTTAACGACTAACGAAATAGAATCGAATAAATCTTCATCAGGTTTGATATGCTTATCACCCAAGAGCATAGTGTGCGAGAATAAATCACAGGAACAATTTCGAGTCTTGCCACCGAAGTGCTGAGTTTCTTTGAATGAAAGGCAGTTTAAAAGAGATATTGGTTGCCCTTTATGTGTAGTTCCATAAATATCAGAATGGGACTGTACGTGAAAGTAGTCAGTTGACCAGCATTTAAAATTATTCGAGCCTAATTCAAGCGTTCCAGATACACTTTTATTAACTCCAATGACAAAATTTGCATTAATAACATTTTTCATTCTCTACCTTCCGAGAAACGACTGTAATTTATATGTGTTTGGCGTTTGTCATAGGAAGCGAACCTAAGTTCGCCATATAAATGTCACGATAAACATTAACTTATTTCAACGTCGTGGTGCCGAAAGCACAAAGCATTGTCTTTGATAAACGCATTATCCTGTAAACTTTCATTTAACATGTTCAACAATGAAAAGTGCAATTCGTGCCTAAGGTCATTATTACAAGGACATTGTTCTTCATGTTCAACTGTTACCCATAAACCATTTTCATATTTGTAAAACCAGCCAACATCGACACCTATTCCTGTGACTACGTTACTAGGGTGATCAATAGTCAATGCTGCAACAGATATTAATCCTGACTCAGTTTTTGATACGTATACGCCTTTTTCAAAAGTATACGGCTCTGGCATTTCAATGACTTTTATTAAGCCATCTACTTCTATGAAAAATCTTCCATGTTCGTCCAAGACTCTATTTACGTGTGTTAAATCGAACGGCTTATTGGTATTGGAGTAAAAAGACACCTGAGGTAGCTTGAAAAAAGCGGTATTCGAAAAGTTTTCATCTGCTTCGTTTACGTTGTCAGCAATCCAAAACCGTTCATAAAGAGAAACATGTGGTGGCAAGTGTTTTACGTAGCTGTCTTCGTTCAATTCATAGTCTGGTATATCAAGTGCTCTGCGAAATGTCGGAACCATCGTGTCTGCATTTACCTTTTCCCAAGGTAGATTCAAAAGCGTGTTTAAAATAAAGTCTTCGCTTTTAGACGGGAATAAATCTTCAACATTTTGTAACCCGTTTTTCTTGTAGAAAGAGCGTAAAACGTCAGGTGGAACTTGGATGTGAGCTGCAATTGTTTGTGATGGGAGATAATCGTCTAGGTTTCCAACCAAACAAGCTTGCTGTGCATGAAATCTCAGTTTTCCTTCTTCACCTTGTAATATGGTTAAATCATGAATATTTACGCCAAGGCTTTCCAGTGCCATTTTGTCAATCACATATATGTGACCAATTGATTCACTCTCTGAATAATTTCCAGCTTTATGTACTAACCATAAGTAGTTTTCATTAATATCTTCGCAACCATGAATTGCCTTAGTTTCGGTATATTTATTGGAAGCAAACCAAGCCGCCACATGAGGAGATTTCGTTAAATCGACATAAAATGAACGCCAGCCATAGTGCTGCAATATTGCTTGGGATAGTTCTAGATCAATGTCGAAGTAATTAAGCCCAGTATAGGCTCTTATCATTGCTCTGGAATAGTGACACCATTTTAGCATTATCGGTGGAATACAGCCGTGTCGGCTAAATGAAGTGGGAATGCTTACGTCACCACTATCTTTTGTAAAATGAGCTACTTGTCCTCGAAATAAATATCCATTTTGATATTTATCAAAGCAAGCTTCTAACTCTCCCAAGCTCTCAGGCTTTAATATCATCATTGTAGTTCCTTACAATTAGGTGACGCTTTTCCTTAATCAACACTATATTAAATTTAATTTAATTTTCAAATTTAAGGGCATAATATTAATATCGGTGTTTAGCTTTACAAAAGAAACCATTTAGGGCCACCACTTGCCCCTAAAAACGAGGTAAAAAGCTCAGGTTTAAACCCTTGTTCGTTTATTATTTTTGCTGCAGTTTTACCTGCATAAATGTCGATCATCTAAAAATACTACCTGTAGAGTCGCAGTTTAATGTTGTTAAAACCAAACTTAAAATGAATACTTATGCAATATAAAACTTTTAAACTTTAATCTTAATCCCAAATTCCGTCTTCACATTTGCCCTGCACTTTTACGTTTTTTACCTTAAACTCAGGCTCTATGCCTTTGTCTCTTTGTGCGTGGTAGTCGTTAGTAACAGACAAAATAGTCGGTGTGAGTAGTATAATAGCGATAACGTTTACTACTGTCATTAACCCTAAGGCAATATCGGCTAAATCCCATACTTGTTTTAATGTGGCAGATGCACCCCACAACATCATTGATAAATAAAGCAAAGTATAAATACCGCGCCCTACTTTGTTATCAAGCTTAAATAGGTGCAGGTTACTTTCAGCGTAGGCGTAGTTAGCAACCACCGAGGTAAAAGCAAATAAAGTAATGGCAGCGGCTACAAAATACACGCCGCCTTGCGCTAAGTGTGAGGTCATAGCGCTTTGGGTTAAACGAATGCCTTCCATTTCGCCGCTTATGTTCACATCAGCCAATAAAATAATAACCGCGGTACAGCTACAAAGTACAATGGTGTCGAAGAACACGCCTAGCATTTGTATGTAACCTTGGGTAGCCGGATGGTTTGGCATTGGACTGGCACTTGCCGATGCATGCGGCACACTACCTGCGCCTGCTTCGTTTGAATATAAGCCCCGTTGAATACCGTTTTTAATCGCCGCCCCCATGGCGCCTGCGCCCGCTTCTTGTAAGCCAAACGCGGATAAAAATATATCTTTTAGCATACTGGGTACTTGGGTAAAGTTAATCAGTGTAATTACCACAGCAACAAGCACAAACACGATGCCCATAACAGGGACTACTCGCTCAGCAAAACGGGCAATAGCTTTAAAGCCACCTAAAATAATTGAACCGGCTAACAAAGTGATCACGATGCCGGAATAGTGTGTGGGAATTTCAAAGGCATAATTAAGCGCATCGGTAATGGTGTTGGTTTGCATGGCACTAAAGGTAAAGCCGTAACCTAAAAATAAACAGGCGGCAAACACAATAGCAAACGCACGGCTGCCTAAGCCTTGTTGAATATAATACGCAGGGCCACCTCTAAAATCGCCATTACTATCACGAATTTTATAAATTTGCCCAAGAATACTTTCTGCAAAACCGGTCGCCATACCCAGTATGGCAATCACCCACATCCAAAATATGGCGCCACTTCCACCAAGTGATATAGCAACAGCCACTCCCGCTAAATTACCAGTACCAACACGCGCACAAAGCCCCGTACATAGAGCCTGAAAGGAGCTAATGTTATTTTTATCACACTTACTGCTGCCTTTTAGCAAGCTAAACATATGTGTAAATTTAACGAGTTGAATAGCTTTTAAGCGGACAGAAAACCATATGCCAGCAAAAAGTAAAATGTAAATGAGTACTTGGCCTTCGCCCCATAAAAGGCTATTTACACTTTTGATCAGCGTGTCGAACATCAGGCTTCCTTTTTATTATTATTTGCCACGGTATTAATTTAGCGACGTGAGTGTTTAAGTTTAGTAGAGACTTAGCCACTTTATAATAAAGCCAATTAGATGTGAATTATTTTTCTTTATTAATGAATATAAATTCAGCCAGAAAACTGACTTATATTGCAGTGTAATTGCTGATGTAAAAAGAATGTTTTAGAAAGGAATTAGTCGCGTGCTTTAATAACCGTTAGCGCGTTATTTTTGAGGTAAAAAACCGAATATTTCTCACGGCTAAATGACTGCCATGAGAACACAGTAAATGCTGATTTATTATCTTGCTGATAATAAACACACAGCTACGCTATGTAGCTGTGTTTATAATCATCCTGATCTGGGTGATGGTTTTTTAAGTAGTTATGGCCTGCTGCTAAACCAAGTTTATAGTCAAATCGTAAGTCATCATTTGAGCTGCCTAATAACTTACTATAAAGCTTTTGATTTGCAAAAATTTGAATTATTTCTACATCTTTTGGTGGATTAGCAATAAATGCTAACTCATCTTCGTAGGCTTGCTCATGTTGTAATAAGTAGTCTATTGTTTTTGGGCAATAGCCAGATACTTCAACAAATGATTTTAATTTACTTACCCATGCTGATTGAGCCTGAAAGGCTTCATCAACGGTGCGTATAACCACAATTTTGCGTGCGCCACGATTATAGGCTTCGCGTACAGGAAGCGGTGCGGCAAGGCCACCGTCTAAGTAAAAATCAGACTCTGACTGTATCTCGGTTTTACCTAATTCATTTGCGGCTAATGCATTTAACCACGGCGTCAATTTTACACCTTGCTTATATAAAAATGGCAGTGCACTTGACGCTTTTAATAGCTCTCGCCATTGCTGGCCTTCCCCTGTTGGGGATAAAAAATAAGGTTTGCGATCACGGGCATTAGTTGCAGTAATTAATAGCTCACGGTCACCTAAACTGGCTTTTGCGGTTTTAAAATCAAGCGCTCTGTTTACTTCGGTAGTTTTATCAAAGTACCAATCTAGGTCAACAATATGTTTACCCATTAGGCCGCGACCTAATTGAAAAAAACGTTTATGACGCGAAAGGCCTCTGATCAGGCGTTTAGCATAGCCTTTTTGACGCGCCAAATAGCTTGTTAAGTTTTGAGAACCTGCAGATGTGCCAATAAATAAGTCAAATGGATCATACTCTTGCTCTAACCAGGCATCGAGTACACCCGCGGTAAATATCCCTCGTTGTCCGCCACCTTCTGCTATCAGCGCTACTTTTGGCTGCACTGAGTTGTTGCCTGAATGGGGTGTCGTACTATTTTGAGATTTCACGCTTTACCTTCCTATTTATTTAGCTGAATTGTGTTGCATACCCTTATAATAATCGTTCAATATCCATAATTAAAATTGATTGTTTAAATCAGTTCTATTGAAAAAATAGAACAAGCTTTTTCATTGCCACTTTTTAAAATAATGTAAAATGGCCCCGACGTAATCAACTTTAATCTGTTTAATAGCATAACAAGCGTTGAGTGTACGCTTGCTTAACCAATTGCTTATCCATGTTTTATTTGCATTAAAATTTCAAGCGCTTTATGGCGTTTTTCATTATCAAATAAGTCGTTGGTGAATATAAGCTCATCAACCCCTAATTGATTTACAATCATTTCTAGCTTGTGTTTAATACTGGCTGGCCCACCGGTAACACTTAACCCTAAAAAGCTCTCAACATGAGCGCGCTCTTGTTCGCTCCACAAACCTTCCATTGTTTCTACTGGGGGTTTTAACCACAGCTCGTCGCCTCTAATTAACGATAACACTCGCTGTTTGGATGTAGTTGATAAGTACTGTGCTTCTTCATCTGTATCTGCAGCCACTAAAGGTAATGCCAACATGACATAAGGCTTAGCTAATACATTTGATGGTTTAAATTCTCGTTTATACAAGGCTATTGCATCATGCACAAAACGCGGTGCAAAGTGCCCCGCAAATACATAAGGTAATCCTTTTTGTGCAGCTAACTGCGCACTAAATAAACTTGAACCTAAAAGCCAAATGGGCACATTGGTGTTTTCACCAGGTATTGCTCGCACGCGCTTAGTTCCCTCATAAGGGCCCAATAATGTTTGTAACTCGCTCACTTCATTAGGAAAGTTTTCAGCACGGCTGATATCGTTATTTAATGCACGACTTGTCACAGGATCACTACCCGGGGCGCGCCCTAACCCTAAATCAATTCGACCTGGGTATAAACTTTCTAAGGTGCCAAATTGCTCAGCAACAACTAAAGGAGCATGATTAGGCAACATAATTCCACCCGACCCTACGCGTATTTTTTTAGTGTTTCCGGCTATATGCCCCACCAAAATTGAAGTAGCCGCACAAACAATCCCAGGCATATTATGATGCTCGGCTAACCAAAAACGGTTAAAACCGAGCTCATCAGCTTTTTGTGCATAGGCTGTACTTTTATTTAAGGTGTCACTCACAGTGGCACCTTTAGGCATAGGCGCCAGTTCTAATAACGAAAAAGGAATAGTTGATAACAAAGTAGCACCTCCAAATTAAATAGCGATTTATAGCGCTAGCCATAAATAATGAGTCTACGCTAAGAGATGGGTGTGTATGACAGTCAATTCAAGGCGCCTTGCCTTTTAAAAGCTAAATAGCGATGTGATTGAACAACAATTAAGTTAACTATTTTTAGCCGCAGCGTGTTGACGCTTTAGTTTATAAGCTTCTGAATCAAGCCCTTTTTTCCAATAGCCCGATGCAACAATTTGACTGCGCGGTATAGCTAATTCATCAGTTAATACGGTTTTTGCTTTACGGACTAATCCTGCCTCAAGTGCCATAAATACAATAGGTTGTTGCTCACTAAGTGGTAGCGATTTTAATGCGTTTATCATATCTGTATCGGGGTTATTTGTTATTAACCAAGTTACATCACGCGAGGAGTCTAAGCTAATCACATCATCTTTTGTTGGTGCATGAATAATCGCGTCAATTTTTGCGTTTATAGGCAATTGTTGCACGTAGCCTTTAATTGCATTAACCGAAGTTAAATCGCCAAGTAATAGATAATATGAATGATCATAGTTATCCAACTTTTTAGGGCCTGGCCCTGCTATACCCACTTCATCGCCTACTTTTGCTTCTTTAGCCCAATTAGTGGCTGGACCTTGGTGCATATTTATCACAAAGTCGAGAGTAAGTGCACCAGTGTGCTCATCAACATGTCTTATAGTGTATGAACGCATACACGTAGTTTTAATATTAAAGTCAACGCGGCCATTTTGTGGAATAAGCACCTTAACGTAGTTACCAATGTATTGGGCACTCAGGTCGTTAAACTCATCTGAGCCGACAATAATGCGTTGTAAATGTGGGGTTATTTGCTTTGTGCTTAATACGGTTGCTTTGCGTACTTTTTTACCCATATAAATTTACCTCACTAAAATGATGAATTGCATAACGCCCCATTGGTTGATAAAATCAACTATAGCAATTTAATTGACTTTGTCAACCATTATGGATTTATTATGAACTCTTCATTGGCCAATACATTATTTGCTTTAATGCAAAATTATCGCGTTACCATACGCGAAGCCATTAATGCAGGTGAGCTTGGATTAAACGCGATGCATGTGCGTTGTCTGCATATTATTGCAGCGACACCTCAGTGCACTGCTAACGATATTGTGAATCAAACCCAACGCGACAAAGCCCAAATAGCACGGTTAGTGAAAGAACTGCTCGCGCTAAACTTAATTCATAAAAATGCCAGTGAGCATGACAAGCGTTGTTTTATTCTGTCGTTTACCGCACAAGGGTGCACGCTTTACGACAAATTATTAAACGCTGAGCAGCATGTAAATGCGCAAATGTGTAAAAACTTAAACCCACAGCAAATCAATGACTTCTTAGATACAGCTCAGCAAATGATCAAAAATATGGATTGATCGCAGATCCATTACTTGGCATAACTTATATAAAACGCATATACTGTACACTTATGGCGCTGATCCATTTCTGTGTTGGTTTGCTATACTAAGTAAATCAAATCATGTTAGGAGCGTCCATGAATAATA
>NZ_JBEOOG010000097.1:0-12081 GCF_040308965.1 Pseudoalteromonas sp. MER144-MNA-CIBAN-0113 | reverse complement strand
TAACATGAGTACTTTTTACAGGCAAAGCCTATTTGATGATAACCACCTACTGAAGTAGGTGGTTTAGGGGCTGAAAATAAAAAAACGAGCACACAGTGCTCGCTTATATGATTGCTTTTTAAGTAAAAATTTACTTCATTTTGCTGTCTAGCTCTTCAATTTTTGCTTTCCAAATAGCAGGGCCTTGGGTGTGAGCATTTGCTCCTTCACTGTCTACGGCAACTGTTACTGGCATATCTTCTACTTCAAATTCGTAGATAGCTTCCATACCTAAATCTTCAAAGGCAACAACACGTGCTTTTTTAATTGCTTTAGATACTAAGTATGCCGCACCACCTACCGCCATCAAATACACTGACTGGTGCTTTTTAATAGACTCAACCGTTGCTGGGCCTCGTTCAGCTTTACCAATCATACCTACGATGCCGGTTTTTTCTAACATCATGTCGGTAAATTTATCCATACGAGTTGCCGTTGTAGGACCCGCTGGGCCTACTGCTTCATCGCCTACTGCATCCACAGGGCCAACGTAGTAAATAAACTTGTTATCAAAATCAACACCTTCAGGTAAACCTTCCCCTGAGTTGATCATATCCTGAAGACGTTTATGAGCAGCATCTCGACCCGTTAAAATAGTACCTGAGAGTAAAACGGTTTCACCCATTTTCCATTCTTTAGTGTCTTCTTTAGTAAGAGTATCTAAATTAACACGGCGTGTGCCCTCACCCACTTCGAAAGTCACTTCTGGCCAATCTTCTAATTTAGGTGCTTTTAAATTCGCAGGGCCTGAACCATCAAGCGTAAAGTGTACGTGGCGGGTCGCTGCACAATTTGGGATCATAACCACAGGCTTTGAAGCCGCGTGAGTAGGCGCCGTTTTAATTTTAACATCAACAACCGTAGTTAAGCCGCCAAGGCCTTGAGCACCAATGCCTAACTTATTCGCACGATCAAAAATTTCTAAACGCAGTTTTTCTTCTGTTGTTTCTGCACCGCGCTCAATAAGCTCATGAATATCAACCGGATCCATTAATGACTCTTTGGCCATTACCGCTGCTTTTTCTGCCGTGCCACCAATACCTATGCCTAGCATGCCTGGTGGACACCAACCCGCACCCATTGTTGGTAGCGTTTTTTCTACCCACTCAGCCACATCGTCAGATGGGTTTAACATCACCATTTTACTTTTGTTTTCTGAGCCGCCGCCCTTAGCAGCGACCATCACTTCGACTTTATCGCCTGCAACTAAGTCAATGTGAACCACTGATGGCGTATTATCTTTAGTGTTTTTACGTGTTCCCGCAGGGTCGGCAACAATCGATGCACGTAAAGGGTTATCTGGATTTAAGTACGCACGACGCGTTCCCTCATCAACCATTTGTTGTACGGTTAAGTCGGTTTTATCCCAATTAACATCCATCCCTACTTTTACGAAACAAGTGATGATCCCGGTATCTTGACACAGTGGGCGCTTACCTTCTGCCGACATACGCGAGTTAATTAAAATTTGCGCAATCGCATCTTTAGCGGCTTTACTTTGTTCTTTGTTATACGCTTTCTCTAGTGCTTGAACAAAATCAAGAGGATGGTAAAACGAGATGTATTGCAAGGCATCTTCAATGCTATCAATAAAGTCTTGCTGACGAATTGTACTCATAGTGGTTCCTTAAGTTGTTGTTACTCACGCAGCACGTAAGCGATATCAAACCCGTGACGGTGGTTCGAACTGTTTTCAACTACAGCGCTCACTAAACGCTGCCAAATAAATTTGACTTATGATACCCTCCCAGCCCGTTTGGAGCCAGTTCTTATAGAGGTAGTAAATGCTAAACAATAAAAAAAATTGTGTTGAATTAGCCATATCACAAAATTGTATTGAGGTATTTTCGCATTTTGCTCATTTGCCTTACGCCATTTTATTAGATTCGGGTGATAGTGATCACATAAACAGTCGTTTTGACATTATTGCGATTGACCCCCAGAGCACCCTTGAAGTCGAAAATAATCAAAGCGTTTTTAATAACCAGCCAAACATAAAAAGCTGCTTTGAAATAATGAATAATGAACTGGCAAAGTTAGACAGCACTAAAGCTGCCAACAACTTACCTTTTAATGGTGGCTGGCTGGGTTATTTTGGCTATGACTTAGGCCGTACTATAGAGCAACTACCAAGCAGCGCTTTACACGACATAAATTTACCGCAAATGGCGGTTGGACTTTACCTCGATGCACTGATTTACGATAAGCAACTGCGTAAGTGGTTTTATGTTTCGCAGCCCAATGTAGACCGCCTTTGGCTATATCAGCAATATTTAGCGCAACCACCTAAACATGAAAGCTTTTCGCTTACATCACCGTGGCAGTCAAATATGAGTCAGACTAGCTATAGCGAAAACTTTGCCGCGATTGAAGAATACCTAAAAAGTGGTGATTGCTATCAAATTAACTTAGCGCAGCGTTTTAGCGCACATTACCAAGGCTCGCCTTGGAGCGCCTATGTTAAATTAACTCAGGCTAATAAAGCGCCTTTTTCTAGTTTTATTAATCATCCTCAGGGCGCTATTTTGTCAATCTCACCCGAGCGTTTTATTGCAGTACACGACAATAAAGTAGAAACAAAACCCATTAAAGGGACTTTACCTCGCAAAGCAGATGCCCTTGAGGATGCAAAACAAGCGACCTTGCTGGCAAATTCGAGTAAAGACCGCGCCGAAAATGTCATGATAGTGGACCTGCTGCGAAATGATTTAGGAAAAGTCGCTAAACCGGGCTCGGTTATTGTGCCCTCATTATTTGCTATTGAAAGTTTTCCGGCGGTACACCATTTAGTGAGTACGGTCACCTCAACCCTTGATGAGGGTAAAACAGCGGTTGATCAACTGGAAGCTGCGTTTCCTGGTGGTTCAATTACAGGCGCACCAAAAGTCCGTGCCATGGAAATAATAGAAGAACTAGAGCCACATAGACGTAGCATTTATTGTGGCTCTATTGGTTACATTAGTGGCTGCGGCAATATGGACACCAGTATTACTATTCGAACTTTAGTCACACATCAACAACAAATATATTGTTGGGCTGGGGGTGGTATTGTTGCTGATTCAAAAGTCGAATTGGAATATCAAGAAACTTACGATAAAGTAAATAAAATACTTCCTATATTAAATGAAGGTCGCTTTGAATAGTGAAACCATTTCGGCTCGTTTTCAATTAAACCGCAGTTTAGCCGTGGATCAGCTCAAAGATAATAAAAAAAAGCGCGCCAGTGCGGTGATGCTACCTTTGATTGATATAGATAACGAAGCACATGTTTTATTGTGTAAGCGGCCAACCTATTTACATCACCACCCTGGGGAGATTTGTTTACCGGGTGGTAAATTTGAAATTAATGATGTTAACCTGCGCACCACGGCACTGCGTGAATTACATGAGGAGCTAAACATTCCCCCGCATAATGTTCAAGTTTTAGGTCAGCTGCCGGAATACTCTACCCTTACTGGATTTACTATACGTCCTTTTGTGGGGTTAATTAAAAAAGAAACGGTATGGGAGAACGATCATAACGAAGTACAAGCCAGCTTTTTACTCTCTATAAAAGCGCTGAATAACGCGGCTAACTGGCAACCTTTGCCATTTGAACGAGGTGGAAAAATCATTACCTTAAATGGCTTTATCACTCCTCACGGGCTTTTGTGGGGTGCCACAGCCAGCATTATTAAAAACTTTACAAAACAACTCGCCATACCAGTTTAAATCTTTGCTAATAAGGGTTACACACCTGCATTTCCACGTTATTATAGTTGACCGTTCAAAGAACAGCTTAATGCTGAGAAAACTAAGTAGAGACACACATTATGATCAGTGCATTTGACATGTTTAGCATTGGTATTGGCCCCTCATCGTCACATACCGTCGGCCCAATGCGTGCATCACGCTTATTTGTTAATGACCTAGATGAGCAACAACTATTAGCAAATGTAACCGATGTAAAAGTAGAGCTTTACGGCTCACTGGGGCAAACAGGTGTTGGTCATGGTTCGGGAAAAGCAGTGATCCTTGGCCTAGCCGGTTATGACCCTGAAACCATTGATGCCGATTTAGTGGACGATATTTTAGCAAAAATAGAAAATGAGCAGGTTATTTATCTAAACCAAACTCATAAAGCTAAATTCCCTAAACAAGGCGCTATTGTTTTTCATCGTAGAAAAACACTCCCTAAACATTCCAACGCAATGGAAATTATTGCCTATAACAATGGCGAAAAAGTATATAGCAAAGTTTACTACTCTATTGGTGGCGGGTTTATTGTTACAGATGAAGAGTTTGAAAAAGAAAAACAAGCGGCCTTAGATATTCGCGAAGAAAACCCTGCCCCGTTCCCGTTTGGAACGGCTAAAGAATTACTCGAAATGTGTAAAGAGTCGGGTTACAGCGTATCAACGTTAATGATGAAAAACGAAAAAACCTTACGCAGTGAAGAAGCCATAAAAGATGAATTATTTAATATTTGGCAAGTAATGAAAGCCTGTATTGAACGTGGTATGCGTACCGAAGGTATTTTACCTGGTGGTTTGAAAGTAAAACGCCGTGCACCAAGCTTATATTTAAAGCTCAATGTAGAAGTGAGTAACGATCCACTTCGTGCTATGGATTGGGTTGATTTATTCGCATTAGCAGTGAATGAAGAAAATGCAGCAGGCGGTCGTGTGGTTACTGCACCAACAAATGGTGCAGCTGGTATCCTACCAGCCGTATTAATGTACTATCATACTTTTATCAAAGAAGTTGATCGCGACATTGCTACTCGGTATTTATTAACCGCGGCCGCTATTGGTATTTTATACAAAAAAAATGCCTCTATCTCAGGTGCTGAAGTGGGTTGCCAAGGTGAAGTTGGTGTTGCCTGTTCAATGGCTGCTGGTGCGCTGACTGAAATTGTTGGTGGTAACGTGGTACACGTAGAAAATGCCGCTGAAATTGGCATGGAACATAACTTAGGATTGACCTGCGATCCAGTGGGCGGCTTAGTGCAGGTACCTTGTATTGAGCGTAATGCAATGGGCGCTATTAAAGCAATTAATGCTTCTCGTCTTGCTATTCGCGGTAGTGGAGAACAAAAAGTATCGCTTGATAAAGTAATTAAAACCATGCTCGATACCGGTAACGATATGAAAACAAAATACAAAGAAACCGCTCGCGGTGGATTAGCTGTTAACATTATCGAGTGTTAATTAACCTGAACTCTGGTTAATAGATTTACTAACATATTGAATCAAAATGATATTTATGTTTATTTTCTCTAGCTAGAGATTTTTAGTGAAAACAAGGCGAAATTACGCGTCAATAGCTAGCCTATTGCAAGTAAATTCAACGCAGTTAGCGCTGAAAATAGCTGCTTGAGATGGATTTATTATCCACAGTTCAGGTTAATTACATAGCACAAAAAAAGCCGCTTAGTTGCAAAACTAAGCGGCTTTTCATTGCTGTTTATGGCGGTTACTTAACCGGCAATTCAATATCAGCAAATAACTTATCAACATCTTCTTGATTACGCAGTAAACTCGCACGCTCTACTCGCTCTTTAGTTAAATGCGGTGCAAAACGTTCGATAAAGTCATACATGTAGGTGCGTAAAAAACTGCCCTTTCTAAAGCCAATTTTAGTCGTGCTCGCCTCAAATAAATGGCTAGCATCAATGCATACTAAGTCGCTGTCGTTTACCTGATCAATTGCCATAGATGCAACCACACCCACACCTAGCCCTAAACGCACATACGTTTTAATGACATCGGCATCGGTGGCAGTAAATACAATATGTGGCTCTAATCCGTAAGCATTAAATGCTTTGTCGAGCTCCGAACGACCTGTAAAGCCAAATACGTAAGTAATGAGTGGGTATTGGGCTATATCAGCCACTGTTAAATTATCCACTTTTTTCGCAAGGGGATGATCTTTAGCAACCACAATACTACGATTCCAATGGTAGCAAGGCAGCATTACTAAATCTGAATATAAATGAAGCGCTTCTGTGGCAATGGCAAAGTCAGCATCACCGCGAGCGGCTGCATCCGATATTTGCTGTGGTGTACCTTGGTGCATATGCAGTGATACCGCAGGGTATTTTTGAGTAAAGCCTTTAATTACACTCGGTAACGCATACCGTGCTTGTGTATGCGTGGTAGCAATATTAAGTTTGCCTTGATCCGGTAAAGTATGTTCATTCGCCACCGCTTTAATACCCTCAACTTTTGAGAGTATTTCGCGTGATATGTTAATGATTTCCTCGCCAGCGCCTGTAACATGAGTTAAATGCTTACCACTGCGGCCAAAAATTTGTACACCGAGCTCATCTTCTAACATACGTACTTGCTTAGAAATACCAGGCTGGGAGGTAAATAAACTCTCAGCCGTAGCTGAAACATTTAATTTATGATTTTGAACTTCTACGATATATCTAAGTTGTTGTAATTTCATGGCTATGTAGTTTCGTTATAATTCACATTGACAGATAAAAGCGCACCCTAACTATAGGTAGCTATATAAAAGGCTGATTAATGTTACATAATATAACAATTAATTTGTTGAAATTTCAGGTTAACACAATAAATAAACTTGAGATAGCAATGATTATCAGCAATCGAAACATAACATATTAAGATTTAAACGCTTTATGGTGACGCTTTTTTCAGTTAATCTGAGCAAAGTTTCCCACCTTTTATATATTTAATGTAAGATTAGATAATAAGGTTAAGAATTTGAGAATTATAACATGATAGTTTCCATTATAATTGTATTAATTGTTGCACTTATAGTCATTGCACTATGGGTTAGTGCTGTTCAGCAACACAAAGAAAAACAAGAAGCTGAACGACGCAAAGAGTTAACAAAACAAAAAGCAATCATTGAAGAAACCGAAGAAGCATTAATGAATAGCGCCAACATTCCACTTTCAGAGGCAACTCAGCGAATATTACAACGACGAATTCATGATGCGCTCAGTCAAATGGTGTCTATTTCAAGCGGAGGTAGTGGACTAAAAAACCGCTTAAAAGAAGCAAAAGAGCGACTACAAAACCCAATTCAAGACGGTTCAGATGGCTTTGTATTACCAGGCAACGACAAACAACTGATATCGCTGATACAAGGTATTAAAAAGTTACGCACTATTATTCGTTCTGAGCATAATAAAGGCAAAGTAGACAGCCAGGTATTTATTGCAGAAGACAAACGCCTTGAAAAGCTACAACTAAGAATCAACATTGAAAGCCAAATAAAACGAGGGTTATCAGCGCAAACAGCTGGAATGATAGGCTCTGCTAGGCAGTACTTTGAAAAAGCAGCTGCCACACTTAACAGTGTTTCATTTAATGACGATTACATTACGGCAAAACGAGCTGAAGTTGAAGGCTACCTTGAAACGATAAGTAATGAACTCAAGGCATCAAATGCTACATCATTGAAGAAAAAGAACGAACAAGAGCAAGATGATTTAGACGTATTATTTGCACCTAAAAAGAAATGGTAACTCCTTTCTAAATAAAAAAGCCCATGCAGTTGCATGGGCTTTTTTTTGAATAGGATTTTGCCCCACTTTGTGTTTACATACTAAGACATATACGTATTCTAACAAGCTGCCTGCATTAAGATAAAAATGCGAACTTAACAATAAACAAGGCAGTTAAAATCCAAACACTAATGCTTACCTGATCTTTTTTGCCACACAGCACTTTTACTGCCGTATAAGAAATAAAACCAAGTGCAATACCGTGTGCAATTGAGAAAGTCAGCGGTGTCATTAATAATACAACACTCACCGGAATTGCATCAGTCATGTCGTCCCAATTTACAAACTTTAAGTTTTGTAGCATCAATACAGATACATATAAAATAGCTCCCGCGGTTGCGTATGCAGGCACCATTTGAGCTAAAGGCGCAAAAAACATCATCAGTAAAAAGCAGCAACCCACAACCACAGCGGTCAAACCCGTTCGACCACCAACAGATACACCTGCAACAGACTCAATGTATGACGTGGTTGTTGAAGTACCGAGCATTGCACCTGCAATAGTTGCTGTGCTGTCGGCGCTTAATGCACGACCTAAACGCGGCATATTACCGTTTTTATCTGCTAAACCAGCCTTCTGAGTTACCGCAACTAACGTGCCTGAGGTATCAAACAAATCAACGAATAAAAACGCAAAAATAACACTCAACATCGACAGTTCAAACGCGGCACTAAAGTCCAGTTGCATAAAGGTCGGCATGATAGAAGGTGGCATAGCAATAACACCATGATACTCCACTAACCCCATAGACACAGCAATCGCGGTGACTAGTAAAATACTAATCAGTACGCCACTTTTAAAATCGCGATAAAGCAGTGCAGCAATAACAAAAAAGCTGAAAATAGCCAATAAAGGACCTGGCGAGGTAATATCACCCAACTGCACCAGTGTTGCAGGACTTGATACAATAATACCGGCACTTTTAAGTGCGATGAGAGCTAAAAATGCGCCAATACCCGTTGCTATTGCTTGCTTGAGCACCAGAGGGATTGCATTAATAATCCACTCTCGCACCTTAAACAAGCTTAAAATTAAAAATATACACCCTGACATAAATACCGCACCCAACGCAGCTTGCCAGCTATAACCCATACCTAATACAACGCCATAGGTAAAAAATGCATTTAATCCCATACCCGGTGCCAGTGCCAATGGATAATTGGCCCACAAACCCATAATAAAACACCCTATTGCAGCTGCAATACAGGTGGCAACAAAGGCAGCACCTTGGTCCATACCGGCTTCAGCAAGCATAGCTGGGTTAACGAATACGATATAAACCATCGTAATAAATGTAGTCATACCGGCAATACATTCACGGCGAACCGAAGAATCATTTGCACGGATTTTGAATAAGGCTTCGAGCATAATAAACTTGTGGTTGTAAAAAGTGGCGAGATTTTAGCATAAAAATAACTTTTTACAGGACATTTTACCTTGCTATATACTAAACTAGCTAAGTGATTAAAATAACAAACGAAGTAGCATGATCAAAACGACACCAAGTGGCCAAGACTTAGAGCAACAATTAGACAACATTCTTTCTTTTGTAACGCAACCAAGCGATGCAAATCTCCCTGCGAGCTCTAAAAACACCGATCAAGACATATTAAATAAAGCCCTTTATTACCTTAAAAATGAACAAGGCGCCTTAGCCGCAAAATGGATGCGTTTGGCAGCAATGGCAGGAAATTATCGCGCGCAGTTTTATTTAGGGCTGTTTTTTATAAAAGGACAAGGTGTGCCGCAAAGTGTATTTCATGGTGCTGCGTGGCTTAGCTTAGCCGGTAGTCAAGGCTATGAACCCGCCATAGAAGCAATGAGCGATATACGAAAACATATTAGTACCAAACGACTTAAAGATGCTCAATGCTACGCAGCCAGCCTGTATGAACAAATTCATCAGTTACAATTCTCACATTTGATCCCCTCTAGTAGCGAAAAATAATTTCACTGCGCAGCAACTCATTTCATCTGTAAATTAATTAAGCGTTTATAGCCAAAGCAAGCACGCTTAATTAATTTAAACTACTGTATACCCCCTGTTCATCTGTATTTATTTGCTCCCAGCCTTAAAATTAATTCTGTGGGGATTAATTTCCAATAAAAATTAAACCTTTGTTATATATAGATTATTTGTATATTTATAATAACTGTCGCGTTTTAAGATGAATAACTGTACAAAAAAATAGCAAAAAACACTTGCACCAAACAACTGTATAAACTACTGTATGAATGTACTGTATAAAAACCCAGTGAGTGAGAAGATTATGTTACAGCCAATTACCCTAAGAACAGTTAAAAGCTATCAACAAGATGACCAATCAGATTGTGTTAACGTTGTACAAATTGAAGATGAAATTTCAGCAACGTTTGAGTTATTAAAAGTATTACACCAATACAACAGCCTAAACGCATGGACACTGTTAATAGCACCCGATAACGTACCGAGCAAAGCGCTACTTGATTCATGCTCAATTGATACCAGTAAATTGCTGGTTATTCGTCAAAAGCATTTAGTTAATTTAGAGTATGTTTTAAGTTCTGCACTTCACAATGGAAATTTTGCCGCGGTGATCACCTGGACTGACATAATAAATAACCAACAACTGTCGCAGTTATCATTAAACTTGAGCCATACGCGCACTAAGTTGTATTGCTTTAGCAAAAAAAGCGCTCACCCTGAGATTTCACTTACGCAATAAGCTTGATAAACTAGCGTTTTAATACACAGTACATTTATCATGACTTCTAACGCCCTATTATGTTTTTGTAGCAGTCAGCAACCTTATGCTGATTGCTGCGAGCCTTTTCATTTAAAAACCAAACAGCCACACACACCAGAGCAACTTATGCGTGCACGCTACAGTGCTTATGCTGTTAAAAACGCGGTTTTTGTTCGTGAAAGTTATGCAAAAGAAAAACAAGCTGAAAATTCAATTTCAGAAATTAAAGATTTTGCAAATAGTTGCCGTTTTATAAACTTAACCGTATTAGACTCTGGTTATAATGATGAAACAGGATTTGTTACATTTAAAGCTCACTACTTTTATCAAGATTTATATTGCCAGTTAGCAGAAAATTCAAGGTTTATTAAAGAAGATGGACAATGGCGATACCTTGATGGTGAGATTACACCGGTTGCCGATATTAAAGTAAAACGCAATGATACGTGCCCTTGCGGCAGTAATAAAAAGTATAAAAAGTGTCATAGTGTTTAAATAACAGCTACAAAAAATGGGCCACAAGGCCCATTTTCAAAAACTACACTAAACGCAAATTAGCGTTTTATTCGCCATCATCTTCATCGAAATCTTGACGCTGTGCAGGTCTTGCTAAAATCTCTAAGTAAAAAGAAGTTAAACCTTGCTTTTCAATTTCACTGATGTGATTGTTAATTTCAGCAACGTGAACCACTTGGGCTTCTTCAGCCGTGTTGCCAAACTTACAATCGAATGCCCAGTAGTCGGCATCAACAGGTAAAGTTTTATTACGTTCTCTTTTCAAATATTTTTTCACTTCATGCTTTGCAGCATCAACCATACGAGGGTATTTGATTTTCTCATGATTCAGCGTGAATGTTTTCTTCATTACGTTCCTAATTACCTTGGTTTAATGATAATGGCATTTAATGTCATACCATTTGCGCCATTATAGCAATTGCATTTAAATTTTGGATGCTTTTTTTATATTAAATCAGTTATTAAAATAAAGCACCTATAAAACCAATAGTTACTTACTACTATAAACACAGTTTATTACAATCAAATGGCATGTATAAAGCAGCAATTGAACACATATAATTAGGCACTAAACAAATGTAATGGCTGGTAGATAGCTTCATTTTGTAAATCATCATAAAATGCCACCGCATCCATTTGAGGGTTTGATAACTCGGTGTTGGTATTTTTAATTCGTCGACGTACCGCTAATTCACAGTTATCCATTACGTTAAGCGGAATGTGGTTTTTATCATCACGAATATTAAATGGCTCAGGCTTTAAGCACTGAGTTAACTTTATATCACTCATCCCTACAGCGCTTCCCATTTTTGCTAAAAGCTCTGTGTTATTTTTACCAATTAACATATTAAAGGTATCTGGCGCTAGTGGCTGCTTTGGACCTGCGCCAAATTGTTTACGCAGAGCATCTTCATCGGCATGATAATGCTTAGTGTCACTTTTGGGTAGGTGGAATTCACTAAAATCGAGTGCATCGTGAGAGAGCATTGCTAATAAAAGTGCAAACTCGCCTCGGCGGTTTTCGTGCACACTTTCGTTAAGCCTCGTTTTTAACTGGCTCTCCGTGATTAACAAATCACCAAACTGCATAGACTTTAGCCTATTTAACTAATTAATAAGTATTTATCGGCTAAATTTGAATTTTCTTTAGCTTTTTTCTTTACTTAAATAAGAAGTTTGCTATTATCTGCCGCGTTGCATTGGAGGGGTTCCCGAGCGGCCAAAGGGATCAGACTGTAAATCTGACGGCTCAGCCTTCGCTGGTTCGAATCCAGCTC
>NZ_JBEOOG010000096.1:0-12467 GCF_040308965.1 Pseudoalteromonas sp. MER144-MNA-CIBAN-0113 | reverse complement strand
CTTCATCGCAAGCAAACTGTTGAGCACCCCTTTGGCACAATTAAACTCTGGATGGGAGCTACCCACTTACTAACACGAGGTTTAAAAAGCGTGAGTACAGAAATAAGTCTTCATGTTCTGGCTTACAACTTCAGAAGAATGCTCACAATTATGGGAGTTAATGGTCTAAGTAAAGCGATTAGAGTAGCGTTGCTATAGCAGTTTCGCTCGCGCGGAGAAAATTGCAATACTGAGAAAAAATCGATCGCAACCATCCTAGATGGTTTTAAACTAAGAACATACCCAAGACAATTTATTAAAAATTAGTTTTTACACAGTCTGTGCCATTAGCGGACACTCAATCTTGACACCAAGTGATCAAAAACCAATCGAATACGTTGTGGTACTGGACCACGTTGAGGGCGATAAATATATAAATCCCAAGGCACCGGCTCGACCTCTTCTAACACTCTCACAAGTTTCTCTTGGCGTAATAAGTCTTGGACCAAAAAGTCAGGAATTTGAGCAAAACCTAGTCCATTTTGTATAGCCATTAATTCAGCTTCGGTGTCGGCACTTCGAAAACGTGTTATGGATGGCGTCCACTGTCTGTCCATGGAAAAAACCCATGGCCAAAGCTTTCCCGTATTGCGATCTACTAACCCTGTAACCGGCAAGTGGTTTAGTTCTTCAATAGACGCAGGCCTTCCCACTCTATTTATTAAGTCAGGCGAAGCCACGACATACATATTAATTTTGGTGAGCTGGCGGGCAATAAATCGACTATCTCTCATGAAGCCGATACGAATCCCAATATCTATTTTTTCGTCAACTACATCCACGCGCTCGTCACTGAGTGTCAGGTCTATATCCAGTTGAGGATGTATTGTTGAAAGTTCCAGTAACACTGGCATTAAGCACTTATGACCAAAACCAACAGGCGCTGCGATACGAACACGCCCTTGTAATTCATTACCCGAGTTAGGGGCGCTTGTTTGAAACAATTCATCTACAGCGCGCAGGCGTTCTTTTGCTATCAAAGCAAATTTTTCTCCAACTAGGGTCACTTGTATGTGTCGAGTATTTCGATGAAATAAAAGCTCCCCTTGCAATCGCTCTAACTCCTTCACTGCTCGCGTCACTGCCTGAGGAGAAATTCCCAGACGGTTAGCCGCTTCTTTAAAGCTGCGAGACTCAGCAGCAGTACAAAATATCCGGAGCATTTCCAATCTGTTAAGCATCACAGTCACATTCAGGTTTGAAATGAATACATAAATATTATTCCAAAATATGGAATTGTGAAATTAAAATATTTCCATTTATTGATTTTTGAAGGTAAGAGATACTTTGCTTGTTATTTAGACAACGTCATTCAACTTATTTGAGGATATTAACTATGAGCAGTGTTTTAGCAAATAACATCAGCGGTAAGGTCGTTGTTATCACTGGTGGTAGCAGCGGTTTAGGCGAGACCACGGCAAGACATTTAGCCAGCCTTGGCGCATCTGTTGTTTTAGGTGCCCGACGCATCGACAAGCTTGAAGCTATTGCTGCTGACATACGCGCAGCGGGCGGAGAAGTTGCGGTTCAAGCGACAGATGTGACCAGCCCGGACGAAGTGAAGGCCCTTGTAAATCTTGCACAAGAGCGCTTCGGTAAAGTTGATGTGGTTATCAATAATGCAGGGTTAATGGCGATTGCACCGTTAGCTGAGACTCGAGTTGACGAATGGGATCGCATGATTGACATCAACGTTAAAGGTCTTCTGTATGGAGTAGCCGCAGCGCTTCCGATCTTTCAGGCTCAGGGAGCAGGCCACTTTATCAATATTTCTTCCGTAGCGGGTATCAAAGTATTCAGTCCCGGCGGCACGGTTTACAGCGGAACCAAATTCGCTGTTCGCGCTATTGCCGAAGGCTTACGCCATGAAGTTGGGGGTAAAATTCGTTCAACAATCATTTCACCGGGGGCAATCGAATCTGAATTAAAACATGGAAGTTCAGATACTCAGGGTGCAGCCTTTGTAAAAGATTTTTATCAGCAAAATGAAATTCCATCTGAATCTGTTGCTCGTGCTATCGCATACGCAATTGAGCAGCCTGCGGATGTGGATATCAACGAGATTGTTCTGCGCCCAACTGTTCAAGAGTTTTAATTCGTTTAATAAAAGACCGATTAACCAGCGGGTGATTTAACCACCCGCTGAATATTCAGTTTGTGAGGTTATTGATGACAACGTTAAACAGACAAATGCGTGCTTTGGTATTAGATAGCTATGAAGAGGGTACAGTATTCCGGGATGCCCTGATTAACTTACCCTCTCCATCAGCAGGTCAGGTGCAAGTAAAAATATTTGCAAGTGGAGTCAATCCTATTGATTACAAGATCCGCCAAGGTATCGCTCCTTATGCCATGCCGGAATTACCCGCAGTACTTGGCACCGATTTAGCTGGAGAAATTGTTGCTATCGGCGACGGCGTCACCGACTTTTCAGTAGGCGATGAAGTTTATGGTCTGACTGGCGGAGTGCGAGGATTGCAAGGATCATTGGCTGAATATGCCAACGTAGATGCTGAGTTACTTGCTCTCAAACCGAAAAATTTGTCCATGCGTGAAGCTGCGGCTTTACCTCTGGTTGCACTTACTGCTTGGGAAGGTTTGGTTGACAAGGCGAATGTTAAAGCGGGCCAGAAAATCCTTATCCAAGGTGGAGCTGGCGGAGTTGGGCATTTAGCCGTGCAAATTGCTAAGGCTTTAGGTGCCGACGTTTATGCCACTGCATCGACTGGAAAACAACAACTGCTCAAGGCGCTTGGTGCCACGCCAATTGATTATCACACTGCAAGCCCTGCTGACTACATGGACGCATACACCCAAGGCAAAGGATTCGATATCATTTACGACACTGTCGGTGGCTCTGCACTCGATGCCTCATTAGGTATCATTGCACATTACGGCCATATTTTAAGCTGTGCTGCATTCAGCTCACATAACCTCGCACCGTCGTCAATACGTTCTGCAACATTGTCAGGGATTTTTGTGTTACACCCACAGCTCAGCGGAGAGGGACGCAAACATCATGGTGACATTCTGCGGCAAATTACGGCTCTTGTTGAAGCTGGACAAATTAAGCCACTACTCGATCCGTTACGCTTTTCCCTAGACACGGCAATGGGTGCACATAATGCCGTAGAGTTGGGGTCCATGGGTAAAGTCGTTATTGATGTAATTGCTTAAAAAGTCATTGTTGAGGATGCATATGAGCCCAAGAAAACTAATTCGAACTGTTTGTTTCCATGAATTAGGTGGCCCCGAGGTATTAACTATTGACTCACTGGCGAGTCCAAGTTTGCAGGCCACTGATGTACGTATTGCGGTCAAAGTTGTTGGGCTCAATCGTGCTGATGCCATGTTTAGGCGAGGCCGCTATATAGAAAAGGCTGACTTCCCTTCGCGAATCGGCTATGAAGCATCCGGGATAGTCATTGAAGTCGGGGAAGAGGTAAATCATTTACGCCTTGGAGAAGAGGTTTGTATTGTCCCTCAGATGGGGCTTTCTCAGAATGGCTGCTACGCAGAAGAGATTGTCGTACCAAGTGAATATGTGGCACTCAAACCAGCAGGGCTAACCTTTGCTGAAGGCGCAGCAGCTTGGATGCAGTACCTGACAGCTTATGGCGCTTTGGTCGAAATTGCTAACGTGCAAAAAGGCGATGCAGTACTGATAACAGCCGCATCGAGCAGTGTTGGATTGGCTGCGATTCAAATTGTGAATTCTCTAGGGGGTATCCCTATCGCTACAACTCAAACACGAGCTAAAAAGGCTGCTGTGCTCATGGCAGGCGCGGCCCATGTGATTGCAACTCAAGAAGAGCCGCTGCTGGATAGCTTGAGAAGCATCTTGGGAGAAAACAATTTAAAAATCGCATTTGATGCTGTCTGTGGGCCGCAGATAGCTGAAATTGCTGAAGCAATGAGCCCTGAAGGAACAATAATAGTACACGGAGCATTAAGTCCCGAAACAACTCCTTTTCCCTTAAAAATAGCACTTCGTAAAAGTCTGACAGTTAGGGGGTATGTGTTTACTGAAGTTGTAAAAGACATCGAGCGCTTTCGCAGAGCAAAGCAATTTATCCACTCGGGTTTATCCGAAGGAACACTCAAGCCTGTCATTGATCGAAGCTTTAAATTTGAAGAGATAGTGGCAGCGCACCACTATCTGGAGTCAAATCAGCAGATTGGTAAAATAGTGGTCGAACTTGATTAACAGTTCGTGGCTTCCGCTAGTCTCTCAACTCAGTCAGTGACTGATAATAATTAGCGTGGGCTTTGTTGCGGAAATCGAATGAACTAAATCAGAATCTTACGATCAGATCAGGGACATTCATTCACTGACTTTGATTACATGCCGAAGCCTCGCTACAAAACCACTAACTGGCGCAAGTACAATATTTCAGGCGTGACAGATGCGGAAGTACTCCCAAATTTACTCAAACAAACACGCCGATCCATCAAGGAAATTTCGAGAGATGGCGCATACGATACAAGGGAGTGCCACAGGGCGATTAGGGTTAAGAAAGCGATACCTCTAATCCCTCCACGTGAAGGAGCCGCCTTCTGGGAAAAAGGTCATCCACGTAATCTGGCGGTTGGTTGCCAAAAGCTCTATGGTTCGAACAAAAAGTGGAAACGAAAATATGGTTACCACAGGCGTTCATTGTCGGAGACCGCTAAGTATCGCGCAAAACAACTACTAGGCGCTTCACTCACGCTTCGAAATTACAATGCACAAGTTGGGGAGAAATACGCCATGATCAAAGCACTCAACAAGCTAACAGGGATAGGTATGCCCGAAACTCAGTATATCGTTTAAAATGCAAACGATTTTGCTAGTATTCGCTCTCAAGTTGAATTTCGCAACAAAGCCGGTTGATTGCACGTGTTACGGAGATGCATGCCCATTATTACACGACAGTGGCTGATTTTGGTCGGGAATTTGCATGTTCAGTGGCGAGTAGCATGGCGGAATTTATTGGAAGGCTAGATAACCCAAGCAATGAGATTTGGACGATCAAACGGGACGATAAAATCCATCTGTTGCCATTGATGGTGAAGATCTTGGGCATAATCGAGCACATTTACGATGGTTCATTGCGGACGACTCTTTGAGAGGTTTCGGACTAGGTAAACAGCTTCTCAATTCTGCATTAGCTTTTGCCGATGCTCAGGGTTTCGTCCAAATCAACTTATGGACTTTCTCAGGGCTTAATGCAGCTCGATATCTTTACGAAAGTCAGGGCTTTGCATTGGTGGAAGAGAAACTAGGCTCAAAATGGGGTATAGAAGTCTTGGATCAACGCTTCACCAGGTGCATATAAACGTGAATAAATATTTAAGGAGTCTCAATGACAGCTACAAAAGAAGAAGTTATCGCTTTCATGAAATCGGAGTTTCCACAAAGTAAATGCGTTGTGGAAGCAGTGAGCAACGGTAGAGCGACTGTATCTCATCATGTAGGTCAGGATGAATTACGTCCTGGCGGAACGGTTTCGGGGCCTGTTTTAATGAGTGTGGCTGATGTGGCACTTTATGTGGCGATACTTGGTAAAATTGGCATCGTGCCATTGGCAGTAACAACTAGCCTTAACATCAACTTCTTACGTAAGCCATCGGCAAATGAGCGAATCATTGCGGAATGTTCTCTGATAAAAGTCGGCCGTACTCTCGTGGTTGGGGAGGTTTCTCTGTACTCTGAGGGGGTGAGTGATTTAGTAGCACATGTTGTGGGTACATACTCTATACCGCCCTATACATCGAAACGAAGTGAGAATATTAAAACAATTAACTCTCTGAAAGCTTGACTCCGTTTAAAAGAAAAAAGGCAGTTATTTGAGGGGAAGATTAGTGGTTACCAATTGCAATCTTATATAAACGCCTACTTCAGGCCTGCAGCGGAGGCATTGAAGCAATTCGAGGCTAACAAACAAAGTCAGTCGGACAGCTAACGCTGTCGCTGCTTTGGGCGTAGAACGTTCGCCCCTTGTCTGAAGCGGACTTGCGCAAAAGTTATGTCCAACGTCCGCTAATCGCTCAACGAAGCCCTCCATTAAATTTTTCATAATAAAAAAGCGAGCTATCAATTAGCCCGCTTTATAAAATACTTTGCCGAACCCCGAACCCCGAACCCCGAACCCCGAACCCCGAACCCCGAACCCCGAACCCCGAACCCCGAACCCCGAACCCCTAGGCTATAAATCAGCCATCACTGGTAATTGTAGCAATCAGCTCACTCAGTACTTCTTCGGCTTTGCTGGTTTCTACTTGGCAAGTACCGGCATTTAAATGGCCGCCGCCGCCGTATTTAAGGCATAACTCGCCAACATTAGTATTTGAGCTGCGGTTGGTGATTGATTTACCAATGGCGTACACCACGTTTTGCTTTTTAAGCCCCCACATTTTATGAATTGAAATATTACACTCGGGGAACATGGCGTAAATAACAAAGCGGTTAGTGGCGTAAATGGTTTCTTCTTCGGTTAAATTAAGGACCACTAAGTTGTCGTGTACTGATGAGCAGCGGTCTATTTGCTCTTTAGCTTGTGCGTTGTGCTCGTGATATAAAGCAACACGCTCGGCAACATCTTCCATTGCTAGTATTTGTTCTATGCTGTGATCTTTACAGGCGTCAATTAGCTTCATCATTAACTGGTAATTAGAAATTTTGAATTCACGAAAACGACCAAGCCCTGTGCGCGCATCCATAATAAAGTTCATCAGTACCCAGTCTGTTGGGTTTAAAATTTCGTCTTTTGAAAATTGTGCAGAATCCCCTTTATCGACCGCTTCCATCATGTCAGTTGAAATATTAGGGAATTTCTCTGCACCGCCATAATAGTCGTATACAACGCGTGCTGCAGAGGGCGCATCTGGGTCAATAATGTGGTTTTTTATATCGCTTGCGTTACGAACGGTTTCACTCAAGTGATGATCAAATGCAATATGACAACCGGCAACATAGGGGAGGTTAGTGGTAATGTCGTTGCTGGTAATGGCTATTTTACCGTCTTGCATGTCTTTTGGATGCACAAATAAAATATCGTCGATTAAATCTAAATCTTTAAGTAATACGGCACACACTAGGCCGTCAAAATCGCTGCGAGTGACGAGTCTATGTTTATTGTTGCTCATTGTGGGTCCATCTTTGTTTATTTATTAATCTCAGTGTAACAGCTTAACTTGTTTTTTATATACAAAAATTTAACAAAAAAAAGCCAAAACAACAGTTTTGGCTTTGAGTAGCAAGTGTGTATGAGTAATGTGTTATGCGCCTGGGCCACACTCCATACAATGGTTAATTATGTCTGGGCCAAATTTTAATTTAGCATTTAAATCACGCAGTGCAGTGCGTAGGCCTTCTTCAATAACTGGGTGATAAAAAGGCATATCTAGCATTTGCGGTACAGTCATTTTGTTTTGTACAGCCCATGCAAGTAAGTGAGCAATGTGCTCTGCTTGTGGGCCAATAAATTCAGCACCTAAAAATAAACCGGTACCGTGCTCGGCATATACGCGCATGTGCCCTTTGTTTTTTAGCATAACGCGGCTGCGACCTTGGTTTTCAAAGCTGACTTCGCCTATTTCAAAGCAATCACAGCTGCCTAATCGTTGGCTAATTTCTTTAAAGCTTTCACCAACCATGGCTATTTGTGGGTCGCTAAACACAGCGGCAATTTTAGCTCTACGTAAACCAGCACGCACTTGAGGATAACGGCCTGCGTTTTGCCCTGCGATAGTGCCTTGATCGGATGCTTCGTGAAGCAGTGGGATCATGTTACTAGCATCGCCTGCTATAAATATGTGTGAGTCGCCACATTGCATAGTGTGGGCATCAGCGAGTGGTACGCCACGTTCATCAAGCTCTATGCCGGTGTTTTCTAACCCTAGTTTATCGGTGTTTGGTACTCGCCCTGTTGCAGCCAGCACGTAGTCAAATTGTTCAGTGTGTTTAATGCCTTGTTTGTTGGTGTAGGTGAGCTCTGCTTTATTACCTACTTTTTTCATGTCTGATACGTTTGAGTCGGTATCAACATAAAACTCTTCTGCAAATACGGTGTTAGCGTAATCTTTAACTACTGGATCGGTTAATGGGCCTATGGCACCACCTACGCCAAATAGTTTTACCTTTACTCCTAATCTGTGCAACGCTTGGCCAATTTCAAGGCCTATAACGCCAGGGCCAAATACGGCCACTGATTCTGGTAAATCATCCCAGTCGAATACATCGTCATTTATAATGAGTCGGTCGCCAAAGTTATTAAATACGCCAGGGTAAGATGGGCGTGAACCCGTTGCTATTACAAAGCGCTTGGCGGTAATAATGGTGTGGTCGTCTATTTGTACGCGGTTGGCATCTAAAAACTGTGCATAGCCACGAATTTTATCTTCGCTAGGTATTTCATCTACCGCTTCTACTACGAATCCTGCAAAGCGATCGCGCTCACTTTTTACTCGTGCCATAACGGCTTTACCGTCAATAACCGGTTTTGAGCTGTGTACACCAAAGGCAGGTGCCATTTCTATTGAATGGGCGGCTTCTGCTGCGGCAATCAATAATTTACTTGGCATGCAACCAACACGTGCGCAGGTTGTACCGTATGGGCCTGATTCAATCATAAGTACGTTTTGAGTAAATTGTTTGGCATTACGATAAGCACTTAAGCCAGCAGTACCTGCACCTATAACAACAACGTCGGTTTGCAATTCTTTCATAGTGTTTTTCCTTTAGTAAACAGGGGCGTTGCAGCCCCTATTTTATTTACTTAATTAAGCAAAGTATTTTTCTAGGTCGTCTGAGCC
The DNA here is from genome assembly GCF_040308965.1 of Pseudoalteromonas sp. MER144-MNA-CIBAN-0113. Lineage (NCBI taxonomy): Bacteria > Pseudomonadati > Pseudomonadota > Gammaproteobacteria > Alteromonadales > Pseudoalteromonadaceae > Pseudoalteromonas > Pseudoalteromonas sp. MER144-MNA-CIBAN-0113. The sequence goes on along the minus strand of NZ_JBEOOG010000096.1, from coordinate 3,632 downwards.
ACCAATGTGCTTACCGCCAATAAATACTTGTGGTACGGTTTCACGGCCCGATACCGCTTTAAGGCTGGTAAGTGATGCGCCAGCACCCATTACGATTTCTTCAAATGCAAAGCCTTTAGCTGTAAGTAGCTCTTTTGCTTTTTTACAGAAAGGACAGCCTGGTTTAGTAAATAGAGTAACCGCTTCTGGTTTTACTTGAGTTGGGTTGATGTAATCAAGCATAGTGTCAGCGTCTGATACTTCAAATGGGTCGCCTGGTAAATCTGGCTCAATAAACATTTTCTCTACTACGCCATCTTTAACCAGCATAGAGTATCTCCAGCTGCGCTTGCCAAAACCTAAATCGTTTTTATCAACTAACATGCCCATGCCGTCGGTAAATTCACCGTTACCATCTGGTAGTAAGGTAATGTTTTGCGCTTCTTGATGTTCAGCCCATGCGTTCATTACAAAGGTATCGTTTACTGATACACAAACAATGTCATCAACGCCATTTTGCTTAAGTACGCCAGCTAGTTCGTTATAGCGTGGTAAGTGCGTTGATGAACACGTAGGTGTAAATGCACCTGGTAGTGAAAATACAACAACCGTTTTACCTTTAAAAATGTCGTCTGTAGTTACTGATTTCCATTCGTCGTTTTGACGCGTTGCGAATGTTACGTTTGGGATTGTTTGACCTTCAATATTGTTTAACATGTTTTTTAGTTCCTCTTGATTTGTTGATAGCCATTATGGCGAGTATTTAAATATAGTTCCAATCGTTTGTTTGTATTAAACTGATAGATGTAAACTATCAGGTTGAGTGTGAATATGAACTTAAAAGATTTAGAGTATGTCAAAGCGGTTGCCCACTATAAGCATTTTCGTAAAGCGGCCGATGCCTGTTTTGTAAGCCAGCCTACTTTAAGCGGGCAAATTAAAAAGCTTGAGCAAGAATTGGGTGTTATTATTTTTGATCGCTCTACCAAGCACGTTACCTTAACTGCCAAAGGTGAACGTTTATTGACACAAATAGCTGTCGTTTTAGAGCAAACACAAATATTAAAAGAGCTGGCAGCAACATCTAATGAACCACTGCAGGGTAAGCTTACCATTGGTATTATTCCAACGATTGCGCCTTATTTATTACCTACGCTACTAACATCAATGAAAGCAGCGTTTATAAATAGCCAGTTTTCGTTTACTGAAATGCAAACAACCACTATTTTAGCTGCGCTAGAAAGTGGTGAAGTCGACTTTGCAATTTTAGCGGATGTACCTGAACTTAAAAGTTATCATACCATTGATTTATATAAAGAAGACTTTTTAGTTGCCGTATCAAGCGATAACGCATTGTGTAAGCATAAAAAAGTGGCACTGCAAGACCTGCAAGGTTGCAACCTACTAATGTTAAGTGATGGCCATTGCTTTAAAGATCAAGCCCAGCAGTTTTGTTTTTCGGCAGGGGTCGATGTTTCCAGCCAGTATCAAGGAAATAGCCTTGAGACTTTATTAGCGCTGGTGGCGATGGATGATGGAATTACATTTGTGCCAAAACTTGCAGCAATACCACGAGTGGGTATTCATTATTTGCCTATTTTTCCTAATCAACAACGTAATATTGTATTTGCATGTAGAAAGCATTACCCGCACTTATCTGGGGTTGAGCAATTGGCTCAGTGGTTAAGCGCCCACTCTAATTTAAGGGCTAAACTAAGCGAGGCGCTTTAGCATTTTACATGCGGCTATTGCTCGGCAATTTCTACAATGTCATTAATTTGTACGCCCGGCAAAGGCTGATCATTAATACTAACGGCAATAGCGCTGTGCTGATAAAGCTGTTCAATTCGTATACGGTTAAGTGTAGTGATGGTATGCGGCATAGTGTTGCCTTGTGCGTCGGTTAAATAATTATGATGGGCAATACTCAGTTGTTGGCCTTTTTCTAAGCCATGAGCCTTACCTAAATTAATCACTAATTTATTGTTTTCCATATGCATTATTTTACCTTGAGTAGGTAGACAGGCCATGGCAGCTTGTAGGTCGTAACTTAAGGTTTGGTTTATATCACTAATGCTTTGGCCAAAAGGTGATTGCCAAAACCGATTACTATTTACATCAATAATGGCTGTTTTTTCAAATGGCCAAATTGCTTGGCTTTGATAGCTATTTTGCCATAAAGGCTCATAAGTGGTGCCATTAAATAAGCTAAACTCTATTTGGTAGTGGCGCTGATAGCTTTCATCTTGCCAAAACGCATAGTCGCTATTGAGTTTATCGCTGGTAGATAAACTGGTTATTTGACTTAACAGCACATATTGCGCGTTGCTGCGTGATGAAATTTCTTCTAACTGACTGTTTGAATAGTCATGCTGTTGATTAAAGTAGGTATCAACCTTTATAGCTTTGTTGAAATAGGCAACGGGTATTGCACTCATTTTTGATTTTTGCAACGAGGTATAAATGTTTTTACTGACTGCTTTGTTAATGTCAAATATTTGACCCATTCTCGCTTGTTCACGATTTGTTAATTGGCTTTGCGTGACAGCTATAAACTTATTAAAGTTACTTTGTGGACATTGCTCTGTTTGCGCAAAGATATCTAAGCGTAAGGTAATTGCAAACTCATCACTACTGCGGTTTTCACTGACAAGCTCTATTTTTTGAATTTCGCCTTGGCTACTTATTTTTAGCTGATCTTGGGTTAAAACACCATCAACAAGCGTTTGCACTGAGCTCACCCGCGCACCAGAGAATACAAGGGCTTGGGTAATCGCATCTTTTATTGCAGCGGCCTTTGCCCCGGGAATGTCGCTATTTTGAATAACCGCATGGCCTGTAGACTCATACCACTGAGCGTGAGTAAAAGGTGAAAACGTTAATACAGCAGTGGTGCTTAATCCTGCCAATACTGCTTTTAAAAACGACTTCATACTCTTACTCCAATTAAACGTTAGCGTTAATGAGTCTCAGCAAGTAATGTACCACTATTATTTGTTGTTACAGAATATATGTATCACTGGCATTAAACGTGCATAACTGAGTTTAATTAGTTTTTAAAGGCCCTGTATGATGCGAGTAATGCCATTAATGATCACATTAGGCTGCTTAACGTTAAGCGGTTGTAGCAATATATTTGATAAGCACGTTGAATATAAATATGTTGAGCCAAATAATTACCCTGTATTAAAAGCAATAGGGTACGCGCCCATTAGTTTGCAGTCGGGAAGTAATGACACTCAAAAACAGCTTATGGCAATTAAAGCCTCCAAGCTAGAAGCATACCGCGAACTAACGGAACAAGTGTACGGGCAAAAAATTACCGCAGGCACGACAGTCGCAGGCTCTGTTGCCCAAGATGATTATTTACAGAGTAAAGTACAAGGTATTATTAAAGGCGCACAAATTATAAAAACCTATGCCGTTAATGATATGTATATAACCGAGCTTGAGCTTAATATGAAACGCGTGCACGACTTGTACATAGGTGAGATAAAGCCACGGGAAGTGAAAAAAGTCACTTATTACTAAGCGACAAGTTATTACTAACCGACAAATTATTACTCATAAAAAAACGGGTAGTGTTTAGAAATCTGTGTCATTTCAGTATTATTAAGAAAACAGGAGTGACACATGACTCAATCTTTCGACTT
>NZ_JBEOOG010000095.1:0-13640 GCF_040308965.1 Pseudoalteromonas sp. MER144-MNA-CIBAN-0113 | reverse complement strand
ACGTTTTTGACGAATTCTTTTAATTGTTGATTAATATTGAAATTTTATTCTATCAACACAGAAATGGATCACAGCCATATAAAAACAGTATCTAGCATCTCGTTATTTTTATCAACCCAATAAAATTTTTTATGCATACGTATTACTATTGAAATATCTTTTTTAGCGTGATCACTCTGTGCTAAGGTTGCCAGCAAATTTAGTGCTACTTTAATTACACATAATAAAAATTAGGATTGAACAACATGACAACACAGCATGCAACTAAAGGTGAGCATAGCGCACAGACTAAGTGCTCGCTTTTATATGTTATTTTTATATCGGCCGTTGCCGCTATTGGTGGCTTTTTATTTGGTTTTGATTCGGGCGTTATAAACGGCACCGTATCGGCATTGGGTAATACATTTAATTCAAGCAGTGTTGCAACTGGTTTTAATGTTGCGTCTGTTTTATTAGGTTGTGCATTGGGTGCTTTAGCGGCTGGCCCATTAGCTGACAAGTTTGGCCGTCGCGCTATTATGATTGTCACTGCCATTATATTTGCAGTCAGCGCTTTTGGCTCTGGCATTGCAGATAGTTCTGCTGAGTTTATTTTTTACCGCTTGTTTGGTGGGTTAGGTATAGGTGCTGCCTCGGTTTTAGCGCCTGCTTATATAGCAGAAGTTGCTCCTGCGAGTCTACGTGGTCGCTTAGCTACACTGCAACAACTCGCTATAGTTCTTGGTTTATTTGCAGCTTTTTTAAGTAACTACCTAATTGCTAACGCTGCTGGCGGTGCCGAGGGTATTTTAATGCTAGATTTAGCCGCGTGGCGCTGGATGTTTTGGGCTGAACTTGTTCCTGCAGGCTTATTTTTAATTGGCGTACTTTTTATTCCAGAATCACCGCGTTACCTAGTTGCACAAGGTAAACTTAAACACGCTAAAACTGTATTTAACAAAATCTCAAATGACGATGCTGATACACAAATCAGTGACGTGAAGCAGTCTCTGCAAAGTGATAAAAAGCCAAGTATTCGCGACTTATTTATTGATGGCAGTAAAAAAGTACACCCTATTGTTTGGGTGGGTGTGGCTTTATCGGTTTTCCAACAATTTGTTGGTATTAACGTGGTATTTTATTACGGCTCAGAGCTTTGGCAAGCCGCTGGTTTTGATGAATCACAATCACTATTTATTAATGTACTTGCCGGTACTACTAATATTTTATCTACCTTTATAGCTATTGCTTTAGTCGATAAAGTAGGCCGTAAGCCACTATTATTGGTAGGTAGCATAGGTATGTTTATTAGTTTAAGTGCACTTACCTATACCTTTGGAAGTGCAGGCCTTGATGAAGCAGGCAAGTTAGCACTTAGCGAAAACATGGGTACCTTTGCGTTAATAATGGCTAATTTGTTTGTGGTATTTTTTGGCTTAAGTTGGGGTCCTATTGTCTGGGTACTACTTGGTGAAATGTTTAATAACCGTATTCGCGGTGCGGCCCTTGCTGTTGCAGCTAGCGCGCAATGGATAGCTAACTTTGCTATTACTATGACCTTCCCGATTATGCTCGGCAGTATTGGTTTAGCTGGTGCTTATGGCTTTTATGCCTTATCGGCATTTATTAGTGTATTTTTTGTGGTCAAATACATCAAAGAAACACGCGGTATGAAATTAGAGTCAATGTAATTACTTAGCCTGAGTAGCATCGACTTTCCATTAGTTTACTCAGGCTAATCCCCCATTCTATTATCTTATTTTTCTGCTCATAAAACTAATTAGATACATTTAAACATTTGGCAAGCGGATACTCTCAGGCACGTTGTAAGCTTTTGCCTGTTAAACCATTATCAACTGAGTATATTACCAATCACAGTGTATAAATCATCACTATTAATTGGTTTGGCAATAAAGTCATCCATACCGGCTATTAAGCATCGCTGTTTATCTTCTTCATAGGCATTAGCCGTAATCGCTACTATAGGCACTCGCCAACCTGTTTTAAGTTCCATAACTCTAATCGTACGTGTGCATTCATAACCATCCATGTTAGGCATTTGGCAATCCATTAAAATCAAATCAAACGATTGCTCTTTTAATACATCAAGAGCCTTAATACCATCCTCGGCCATAACAACCACAGCTTTAGTCGGCTCCAACATTTTTGAAATAACCTGCCGATTTATCGCATTATCTTCTACCAACAGTATGTGCTTACCCAGTAGATTTGGTTGCAAAGCTGCTTTTTTAGGTAAGGTTGAGGGAGCGTCTGCTGACTCTGGTGCGCTAATACTAAACGCAAACGTACTACCTTTACCTTCTTCGCTATGTAACTGAATTTCACCGCCCATCATTTTTATCAGCTTTTGAGAAATAGCTAACCCGAGCCCTGTTCCCCCATATTTACGAGCAACGCCCACATCAGCTTGAGTAAATTCGCTAAATAACAGTGATTGCTGTGCCTTCGCAATACCAATGCCACTATCTTCAACGCTAACTTGAAGCATATTATCGTGATAATCAAACGACAAATTCACAAAGCCTTGCTGCGTAAATTTATACGCATTAGAGAGTAAATTAATGATCACCTGATTTAAGCGTAATTCATCAACACTAATGCACAGTGGCAAATTCTTAGATTGAATAACCGTAAATTCTACCTCTTTGGCAGCAACAATAGAGGAAAATAAAGAACGTATATTTTCGATAAATGGAGTTAGCTGTGTAGGCTTAATATTTAGCTCCATGGCATTTGCTTCAATTTTAGAAAAATCTAAAATATCGTTAAGAATATTAAGCAAGTTTTTTGCACTTTTTTGTTGTGTGATTAACAACTCCTTTTGTTCGGTACTTAAGGACTGATCTCGAAGCAAAACCTCCCCCATACCTAATATGCCATTCATAGGTGTTCGAAGTTCGTGACTCATGTTTGCTAAAAATTGTGACTTAGCAATATTTGCTTCATTGGCGAGTTTAACTGCTTGTGTTAATTCAGTTGTTTGCTCTGCGACTTTATCTTCTAATTGCTGATTAAAATGACTAAGCTGTTTATTGAGATCTTCATTTTTTACATTAGAAGCTTGCAAACTTTTAATTGAGTGTTGTAGTGCATTGCCCAACATTTCAAATTGTTGCTGTAGTTGCAGCACTTCATACCAACTAGAATCTGTATTAAATACGTGTTTTTTAGTTTTACTAAAGCTATTAATTAAATGAGTGAGCTCTATGATGGGTTTAACCAACAAATGGGTAAATTTATGAATAAATAAAACCACTAGTGCAATAGAGCATAATCCTAGTAACATAGTAGGCAACCATGCAGCCACTACCACCATAGTTAAATGTTTACGATTATATAACGATATAACCTGCCAACCTGTGTTGTTGTCAACATACTGATTTGTATGGTACATCTCGTTATCATTTGAGCGAAAAAGTTGATTGCCACTGAGGCTTTGAAGACTAAGTTCCTGCTGCTTAAAATCACTGAGCGCAGCAAACTGGCTTAACGAACTAAATACCACTTTTTTATCTGCATCTAGAACAAGTAAATCCCCATTATATTCAAATAAATTTGGTATAAACCGCTCTAATTGATCTAGCTTAAGTGATCCCTCAACGACCCCATAAAACTCACCATTTTTATAAATCGGGGCGGAAAGCGCTACAATGGGTTGATCGCCTAATCCTCTGCCTTGAAAAACACCACTGATGTAGCCCAACGGGAACTGCTGAGCTTGAGCAAAATAAGGACGATCATTAATATAACGCTGACTCTGACTCAAACCACTGAGCAATTCACTCGGTATACTTTTCTCGACATAACCTTCAGAGCTGGCATATAGACTAGTTACAAAGCCAGGATATAGTTCCATTAGCCGCTCTAACTGCTGTTGTATTGATACCCCAGCACTTATTGCATCACTAGTTATTACCATGGCACTTTTATGAAACAATAAATAATCACTCAGCTGGGCACTGATCGAACGAGATTTTTCTTTAAGTTGAGTGTTTACTTCGTATTCTAAGCGCGAATAATGCTGATTAACCAAAAAGACACTGGTGATCAAAACCACTAAAGCAATAATTATACTTACAACATAGCTTAATATTCGGGCCAGAGGCTGCCCTTGATAAGCTCGGCTTGCATGGGGGACAAATATACTCACCAAGTCGACCAAAGCCAACGCTATCATAGCATTGATTAAGTATTTTGAGGCAGCCACAACAAGTGTGAGCCAAGGCAGGCCCATAACAAAGTGACCCAAAACCCACACCAGTGGTAAGCCCACTAAAAACCAAAATACGGCGCCTAAAGGAAGTATTGGCTTAGAACGCTTTAAACAAAAGGCATAAAGCCAAAATAGCTCAAGTGCATAAACAACACTGGTCCAGCTATGCCCCCAGCGATAAAATAAAAAACCAGTTACAATCGCTAAACTAAGAAGAGAATAACGAAGCCCTGCAAACACTAGGCTAAGTATTACAAACGTCTGACCAAATAAAAATTCAGAGCTATCAAAAAAATACAGAGGTAGAAGGTTAGCGCAACCTCCAATAAGCCCGAGTAATATTGCCAGCGCCCATTTATTCCTCTGAGATGTCATATTGACCCTTTATAGCTTTATTGAACACCTGCGGTGTATAGTATAATCACGAGTTTTAATTATTACTTACCCGTTAGCTATTGTCTATAATGACAAAAAATTAGCTAAGTGCGTAAAAGCTAGAATTAGCGTACGAATAACAAAATAAAATATTAGAAAATAGATAAATGGAATTTTAATACACCCAAATGTTGTTTGAAGTATAAGTTGGCATAAGAACATATGCTTTTACTGAGCTACAGCGTCGTAAGTGAAGTATAACTTGGCATAAAATTGAAGTATATAATGGCATAAAGTTACCAAATACAGGCTTTATGTAGCTAACCACTTAATAATGCAGCCCAGTTTAGTTGACTGCTCTGTGCCATGAGCGGATAAAAAGTGAATTTGAAAGCCTGTTGGGTGGCGCCTTCGGCTTAACCAACCTACATTTTGACGTAGGTCGAATAAGTGGCGGAGCCACGCCATCCGACAAAAATGATGAATTTACCAGAAGCAAACTAATTTACCACGTTAGCGATATACATAACTGCTTTATACTGAAAGTTAAACCACTCTATACCGACTATTGACTGAGTGCTATTTGAGGACATTGATAATGCCCTGCTTAGGAGTGAGCAACGCAATACAGATCCCGCCGCGTACTACCTTAATCACTAAATTCAACGCATAGTAAAAACGCCACGCGTTGCGAACCCTTCTTGAGCAGTTTGTTATATGCCTTTAATCCCATACTCTCGTTGCATTGCATCATGAGTCATAACAATACATTCTTGATCTCTAAATCCTTCTTTGTAACTAATCACGAAGAATTTTTCTTGTGTAAACCAGTCTTGGACATGCCCTGCCTGAGATGGATAATGCTCAATAAATTTGACGTTTTCAAAAGCTAAACTATGTTGTTCAGATTCGTTGTAATACTCAATAATATGATTTTTTGCATCATTCAAACTCGGACCGATTTTGGGCCCCAACCACATCAAAGCCGATAATTCATCATTTATATTACCTGCTGTATTCATTCCATTCGATAAACTTTGTTGTAGCTTTGATAAAACACCCATTAAGTCGAAGGATGTAATTTTCTTGATAACGTCTTGCTCTTCAGATTTTATTGAAGCTAGAATATCTTGAGACATAAAATAACTGTATATACCTTCCGAAGCATTAACAACCGAAATACCATTCCAGCCTACCTGCTGCGAAGCCATTAAAATTGGTGGTTTCTTAAATGCTGGATCTGTCCATAACCTAAGCCTAAATATGAGTTCTTGAGGACTTTTATATTGGTTTATAGAATCGTATCTTAATTTCACTTATTACTCCCTTTGTAGTGACTCTGTATAGTTAATTAGTATATAACGCCCTCATAAGCTGCGGAACGTGTTGGACGCTTTTTTGCGTCATTTTCTTTCTAAGCAAAAAATCGCACGATGTGTGACGTCAGATTTAATGCGTTTGTTATATCGCTAGTCTTCTGTGTGAATATGCTGAACAGATTTTTGATAGTTTGTTACCGCAACATCAAGTTCGTTAATATCAGCCCAAGCAATGGCACCACTTGGTAGCTTAACGCCGTCCTTTTCCAAAATCGCATCTAGCAACTGCTTAATTTTGGAATACATATCTGGATCTGTTTTGATATTATTAATACAGTTTTCAGGTTTATCATTTGCAACTGTTTCTGAAAAGTAAGCCTCTTCAAAGTTAACTATTGATGCTACCACTTTTGATTCAGGTTGCATCTGAGCTTGTATTTTCCCATTATTTGTCCACGCTGGATTATTCATTTCAAACACATCGTATGCAATGCAACCATCTTTGCTTTTCTCTTTATTTCTTCGTTTCGACATACATTTTTGTGTATCTGTATCATGTAAAACGAAGTACTGACCTTTAAAGTGATTTAACACTTTCATCATTGACGCTACAGTTACTTTACCTCTAGCTCTTACAATATTAAGATCATGATATTCAAAATTATCATTAGAGGTTTCTTTATCTTTAATGTAACCAAATGCTGAATATTCAGTATCACCTTCAACAACTAGGACTCTCCCCCCAAAGAAAGCTTGCGAAATATGAGAGTCAAATAAATTTGTTAACTTCAAATTTTCTTTGTCGTCATCATCTAAACTCGCATCTTCTGGTCTATATAGAGTGGTTGTTTTTATGTTTCGGTGCTCATTTTTCTCAACCCTAATGACCGTTGTATGGTCTTTACTAAGATCAATAAAGTTTGGTGAATGTGTAGCTATCATTACTTGCCAATTATCACTTTCTGGTAACGAATACAGAACATCTCTGGCACTATCTATTGCAGTTGGGTGTAAGCTTACTTCTGGTTCATCCAACAATAATACGTGAGACGTATTATTTCCCAATTTTTCATGCTGAGATTTTGCCGACTTAGATGTTGTATTTTTAGCTTTAATGCCATTATCAGCTAAAAGTTTGAGAATAGTCCACAAAGCAGTTCTTCGACTTCCGCTTCCTTGTTTATTCAGAGGAAATTTTTCGCCACCTATCGCCCCCATTTGAACGTCGAACTCATCTCCTAGCAAATCCACTTTGATAGTAGAATTGCTCTCAGGAGCTAGAATTGATAATTCATGGTTTGGAAATATTTTTCCGATTATTTCGTTTGCAGTTGCCTCTAAATTTTGAACACTTTGATTTTGAGTTACCTTTGTATCTTTTCGTAGCTTGTCCAAAGAATCTAATACCTTTTCATAAACAGTCTTTTCATCAGCATCATTTTCTTTGTACTGTTTAATTCCTTCATCTAGTAAACTTTTCAAAAGTGATTTAATTGCTCTCGCTTGAATTTCTGGGTCATCAAATGTGCTTACCCTATGAGGTTTCGGTCTTTTAGATTTAGCCTTGTTATTCATACCCCAAGGCATAGTTTCATCATCACCTTTTTGAGCATAGCGGCCTAAGTTCACATTAAACCCTACACGTACGGGCTCAACATTGATTCCATTCCAAGTCCATTTTTCTCTTACAAGTAACATCCCATCATCTTGTTCCAAGCACCACTCATCACCAGGTTTCGTTTCATCAGTTGCTAAAGAATAAACCTCAACTTCCGGAAAAGATTCAGGTGTAACTTGTTTATTGTGGAAATCATCTTGTTCTAATTTCAAGCAATCTGTAACGACTTCAAAAGCTCTCAAAATAGTACTTTTACCAGCATTATTAGCACCAACTAAAACAACTATCTTATCAATATCTACAGTTACTTCATTAGCTCCTATACAACCAAAGTTTTTGATTATTAATTTCTTGATTTTTGGAATCATCTTAAATCCTTTTGAGTAACATTTTCTAAATTAACTTAATTAGAAAAAATATTATCGAGATCTTCGTCAATATAAACACCCGTTAATCCATTATCTTCTACAGCAGATTTAAACTTATCTGTACAATACAAACGAGAACCACCTGTAAATTTACTCTTAAAAACAGGCTTATTTTTTACATCATCATTTATGAAAGCAATCTTGATATAATCTAAAGGATAACCATCTAAATATTCGCGTTCACATTTTCCTTCATCTTCTAGTCCAAATGTACGCAAGTTAAAGATTACAATAGGTTCACCATCAGCTTTTGTTTCAATAAACTCACCTAAAGGCGCTAATAAATCTTTTAAAGCTTCATAAGCATTCATCCGAAGAGCGATAAACCCATCCATGATACTTATATCGTAGTTATCTTTTAGATAACCAGGTAAAAAAGACAACTCATAACCTTCAGGCCAATACTCTAATAAAGAGTCATTATTCATATGGATATCAAGTAGAAACATGCAAGCATCTTGATTAGATGGCAATATTGGTTGTATTTTTTCAGCGAATGAAAGTATGTCCCACTCAACCATGTCGTAAGAATTAGTAACAGGCTTTAACGAGAACAACTTCATGATTTACCATCCCAATTAGCATTTTTACGCATCATTACGCTGGCTGGCATCATATGATTTTTAATTTTTATTTTCACGCCTCGTAATGCATTTATGAAATCGAGCTTATTTACTTTGGTTCTTAAACTAGTAGACACCCAAACTTCATAATTATGGCGATGCAGCCTTCTGTGAGAAACAGTGTCAGGCGTAGCCCAATCATCTGACTTATTTTTTTCAAAGTTTCTTAGCCATACCCCATTCGTTGGATCATTAATACCAATACCAAACGAATGCATTCTTAAACGCGCAGCATATGTAAGGCGTTGTCTATAACGCCCCTTACCACAAACAATATGATGTGCTTCATGATATGAAGTCGGTTTTGGCTCGCCTGCCGCTCGTAAAAACTTAGCAAGTTTTTCAGTAGGATGATGTTCTTCTTCTGCTAGCTCCTTAACAGAACTCCCTTCACTTTCTGCGCGGTAAGACTCTAAGCTTTGCTGCGCGATAAGCAAGTGCTCTAAACGCTTACGTTCTTTTTGTAAGTGGTCGTAATCTCTTTGTAGCTTTTCCTTAGATGCAGCAGATTTACGGCGCTTATCGTCGTAGTGTTTTTTGGCTAGTAATTCATAATTATAAATAGCCATTTCTAAAGGGCTGGGGTTACTTGGTCGATCTGGCATTGGGTAGCGCTGTAGTTGAATCATCCTTAAATCCTTAAAATTTCCTTTTATTAGCGCGTAAAATAGCAAATAGACTATTGAGGTGCAATTATAAACGTTACACACCTAATAGTTGTGATCATTTTATTGCTTACAATGAATTACATAGCGGTCAAATTTCCTCTTCATACAACACAATTTTTGACTGACTGGTTATCTGTGTGTTGCATCGAATGGTTGAACTCACAGCTCATAGCCGAACTTCGCAAATTTTTAGAATTACGTTATGGTTAGATAACATCAGCTTTTATATTTTGGGAGTTTAATGTGGCTAAAACAATAAAAACCAGCAACACCACTGATAAATCGGTGAATTTCGATAGCGACAATGTAAAAGCTGCATTAGATGGTCGGCTGTCCGTAGATGATCTTAGCGCCGCTGAACAAGCTGTATTTATGGATAATTTTGATGAAGCTATAAACTCTAATTTAGAACAGGATTTTTCTAAGCATTTTGAGAAACTGAGCGGTAACGAAAAACTTTATGGCTTAGATGATAAGGATAAAATTATCTGTGATAACAAAAAACAGCTCAAGCCTGAATAAACACAAATAGCTCATACCTTAATCGAATTCAAATAAAAAGAGCTCAGCGTTTGCTGGGCTCTTTTTATTTAGCCTCTGCCTTTTCGGCAGTATAAAGTCACAAGATGTGGTTGTTTACTTCCTGGCCTAACTTCAGCTGCCTACTCGGCAGTTCACCAATATCATCGCTGACAACAACGATATGACTTATTTTCAGCTGCCTATCCGGCAGTTCAATGGGTAATTTACTGCGTATTGTTCTCACTAATATTTTCAGCTGCCTACTCGGCAGTTCACTATAAAAAGTAGTTTAAATTTTTATGTATAACAAACTGTTAAGTGATTTTTATATTTTTACCCTTTACTTTTACCTAATCGTATAACTTATTGAAAGCATTATTAATATTCAATAGCTACTTTTTAAAGGGTATTCAAAGAAGGAACCATGCCCTGAAATGTTTTATTTGTAGCAAAACCATAATTGTTAAAGTGATTATTTATGGGTTCAGCTTTTTCAATTCTTTGTATATGAAGTATAAAATTTTCCCCGTTGCCTTTGCTTGATACAGGTATTGAATGAAAATGGCCTATGGCTTTTTCCTCAAATTTATATTCAGGGTTGTAAACTTCGCCTCTGGCTTCAGCTCGTTTTTTAGCGCGTTTTAACCGTCTTTGCTTTTCACCAACAAATGCTTTGGCTACCGATTGGTTGCGAACAAACATGACTTCGCTTTGGTTTACTGGTACTTCGAGTATTGTTGATAAGCCAAATAACTTGTCATGAGCCATCATCTCAAAATAGCTTTGCTGAGATAGGTTGGTTAATTGCTTTTTATCTGTCGATACAAACGCTATTTGATTACCTATTGTTTGCTCATTCCATTTAGGAAAGCACACACCAATATTACTTATTTCACGTGAGCTCATAAACCCATGCAAAATACCGATACAACGGCCAGCTAGAAGGCTAACATCACAATTTTTAGGTAAATAAGTAATAGTAAAATAATAGCGTTTCAAGCTTTAATCCTTTGGAACAGGCCACCTTTAATCAACACTGCCGCAATAAAGTGAACTGCATTTGATTGTTCACTTTGTTCTAAACCATGCTTTTCCATGTGTTTAATATGTAAAGCAATGCGCGGAAGTAATGAATAAAAGTCTGAATGGGTCTTAGGTGTTCTGTGTGCAACTAATATTTGCTTATCTGCTCCATACTCGTGAGTGCGTAAAGGTTTGTAACCTCCCTCATACCAATCATCAATAGTCTGGATAGCCGCCCCTACTTTTTGTGAGTTTAAACTGGCCGCTTTTTTATCGCCCACTTGAGTGTATGCAAGTTGTTTAGATGACATACCTTGTTCAACAGTATCTACAAATTTTTGACTTGGGTGAACCTCCTGGCTAAATGCATTTTTAATTTTTGCGGTTATATCTAAATAACAATAATTTTGAGGGTTACTAAGACCTTCTTGGATAGCTTCTGACAACGTTAATAATGCTGTTTGATTATTTTGCCAATTGCCCTGCCACTTTAATTTTTGTGCACCTTCAACGATGATCGGGGCTGCATGTTCAGTAAGGATTTTAATATCAACATTCGGTGATTGACGGTTACGCCAGAGCCAGTTGCCCATCAGTATGTTTTTAGCATAGCGAGTTGCCACTTCATTAAGGCCATTGTGTTTTTTGTAGGTTTCAAAAAAACGTTTTAACCAATAAATAACTTTAGGGTCATCACAAACATGTGGCTCATTACTATTAGCTTCAACCCTGAGTGAAAAACGACAAAATAGCTCATTTACCGTTGGAGGCACATAGCACACATCAATTGTTTGAGGGTTCCCAAAAGCGAGATCTTGTGGCGCTAAATTTTTAGCCACATTTTGCTTTTGATACGCATCGCCAAACCCTGACTTCTGCCCCACTAATTTATTTTGCTCTATTTGTAGCGGTTCAAAGTCAGACTCTGGTGTTTTATAAAAAAACACTGCTTTACTGGGTGAAAGCGAACGCGAGTAACTTAAGTGCCGAGGTAATTGCATTATTCATACTCAAACTTAGACTTTTTCATAAGCATAGACTCTTTTTGAACATCCATAACCCAAAATGCGTCATGAAAGAACTGCTTAGCGCCTGCGTACTTTACTGATGTATTGCTAACACACTCTAAAAGCCCAATTACGGGCTCAGCATAACAATGACATTCATGTAAGGCTGCATCTCGCTTTATAGGTTCTTCAAGCGCAGCAAAGCCAATTGCTGCGGGTCTTAAATTAAAGTTACCGTTAAGGGCGTCAATTAATTGTTCAAAACTTTTGACTACTTTTTTTGAAGGGTACAGCCAACTGCCATTTAACGATTTTACCTTTATATTTTTAAACAGCTCACTCGGTGTAGTATGCACATGGCACCAGTCAATATTTTGATATAACGAAGGTGGATGCATGGTCCCGCCTGCATAAGTAGATGGTAGTGCGGGCTTTATAAGCTGACTATTTAACTTATTAAGTATCTCTTCATTTGATACGAAAAGCCTAAATACTAAATCGAGTGTTATGTCACATTTAGGTTTATCGATAATTCCTGATCTTATTACATGGCTACGGCCAGCAACTTGTTTTAACTTACTTGGTTCAGGTAATGGTTTACCTGTATGTAATTGATAGTTTTCAATGTAAATGGCACTGCCAATACACTTAATTGAAGGGTCTATAAAGTTTTTTAGCTTACGCTCAAAGTTATGAGCAAGCCCATTTAAAGCAGTAAGTGACGGCATGCCTTGAATATATGGGTTAGCCATTGCCTCGGCATCAAACACTCGCATATCTTGGCAATGTACATACACTATCTGCTCATCATTTAATGTTTCTTGTTCAGTTGCACAATGAGTATATACATAGTTTAATTGCACCTTAAACAGCCCCATTAAATTAGGGTGATACGCAAAGCGTTTAAGTTTGCTCAAAGAACTAAGGCTTTCATTTAGTACGTTACTAAATTGGCTAATACAGTTGGTAATACTCTGATTTAAGTAATGCTTTGCCCACTCAGAGTAAGCTTGCTCTTGCGCGTTATTTTTAGCTTCCAGAATGTTATCAAGCCATAACTGCAAGCTAACACGTACTTGCCTAATAGCCGCTACTCTCGCTAATCGCTTTTGCCTTAACGTATTAAACTGTTTAATGCCGGCCAATACAAAAAGTGCCTGTTGGAATTGACTACTTAGTAGCGCACGAATTTTAAATACTTTCTCAATATCATTATTGGCTACTTTAGAGCGGTTAACAGCCTTAGAATATGTTTTAGGGAAGTAACGAAGCACTCTAATATTACCACCTACTGAGCTTGCTAAATCACCAACATTAGCAGGTCTTGAGTGCTCAACTAAACCAAAGCTTAGTTTACGCTCTGTTGTTAATTGCTGAATTTCAGCTAGCATTGCGTGACTTACTACAGGCGTAATCGCAAGGTAGCTTTGTAGGTATGGCATTTGTAATTGTGTTGAAAAAGAGTTTACTTCCAATGGGAGCTCTGCCACAGGCAACTGCTGTTTAATTTTACCCGCGATTTCTAAAACAGACTTTTTAGTAAACCCGTACCCTCTTATTAAATTAATCCAAACAGGCTCTTCAGCTATTAGTAACTTTGCTAAACAAGTTACTTCACCTTGCCAATTAAACGAGGTTAAAAATAATTTTGCATGATTAATTTCAGCACTATTGTGCGACCAGCCAAAACTTAAAGGTAATGAACGGCTGCAAATACCCGCAATATCTTCACTTACTACCTTACTAATTAAACGCTGATGGCTTACTTGCATATTCCGGAGCATCGTGAACAGTGATTCCGGCCCATCGTGAACACCCGTTCTGGTTTTAACGTGAACGCTCAT
>NZ_JBEOOG010000094.1:0-13704 GCF_040308965.1 Pseudoalteromonas sp. MER144-MNA-CIBAN-0113 | reverse complement strand
AATAGCGAATTTTTTGCCTAGCTATCAACCCGTTTTTCCTGCCTCAAAATAGACCGCTTAATTAAGCGAATTGGTATAATGCCTACTCTAACGCTGTGGACGACACCACGACATCAAGGTAAAAGGAAAAGAATAAGACTAGAGCCTACTCTATATATTTGCTATGTGGCGTCTATAATGATCTATTAATAGATTACCTTGCCCTATATTTCCTTATGCATCACTTTATATTTTTACCTTTCAATAGATCCATAAAACGACAGCTGTTATGTTACTTCTGACCATTTAGATTTTAACTTATTTTAAAGTGAGTTGTGATGACACCATTCTATAGTCAAGTCTACTTACTAAGACACGGTGAACTTGAAGAACAAAATGTTCTGGCTGGGCATACCGATTTTTTACTCAGTGAGGAAGGTATTCAGCAACTGAAAATTGCATGCGAAGGTTTAGCCAATGTTGATCAAGTGTGTAGCTCGCCTTTAAAGCGCTGTAGCCAATTTGCTGATAGCTTTTCAGATGCTAATCACCTTCCTCTATACCTTATGGAAGGTATTAAAGAGTTTAATTTTGGTGATTGGGATGGGCGCAAATATGATGAGTTATGGCAGCTAGCAAGTGCTCCTACTATTGGTGATTTTTGGCAAAACCCTTGGTTTGTTTCTCCCCCTAATGGCGAGGACATGGCTGATTTTTATAGTCGAGTACATCATTGGTGGCAGCAGACATTAATTGATATAACTGAGAAAAAAATACAGTCGCAACTTGTTGTAACTCATGCAGGAGTTATAAAGCAATTACTAGCGATTATTTGCCAAATGCCTAAACAAATAAACTATCAAAATATATTTACAGTGGATTACGGTAAGCTGGTTTGTATTGATATTTTTGTTGATGAGCAAGGTATTACTTGGCCAAAAATTACGTTTTAATAACCCCTATTTAGACGTCTAGAAAGATATTAATTGAAATATTTACTGACCAACCGATAATAGGCTTCATTAATTTGAGGCGGCTTAAAAAAAATTTTCAATGTGATAACCGTCTTTTGCTGTTTTTCGCCACTATCTTTATAAGAGAGTTAAATACAATGTTCCATATTGCCAGCTTAAATGATCAATTTAATGATTTTATCGCGAATAAAATAAATCAAAAAACAAAACCATTAGGTGCACTTGGGCAGTTAGAACTTATAGCTACTCAACTAGTAACAATATTTAGTCAGCACATAAACAGTGTGAATGAATTTACAGCATTTGCGCCACAAATTAACCAGCCCACATTAATCGTTTTTGCTGGAGATCATGGGGTTGCAGCGCAGGGTGTTTCTATAGCACCGAGTGAAGTTACCTCTCAAATGGTAACTAATTTTGTGCATGGCGGCGCTGCCATTAATGTTTTTTGCCAGCAATTAGGGTGGCAGTTAGAAGTTGTTGATTGCGGTATTTTAATCCCTGTAGAGCATAAGAGCGTTCATAGTTTCCGACTAGGAAATATTACAAATGCTATTAATACTGATATGGCGATGACTGTAGAGCAAGTACAGCAAGGCTTTAATAATGCTAAACAGTTAATAAAATCAATTAATAATAAGGGTTGTAACACCGTTGCCTTTGGCGAAATGGGAATAGGCAATACCACCAGTGCAGCAGCAATAATGGCAGGGTTATTAAATCTACCGGCTAACCAATGCGTAGGTAAAGGTACTGGGGTAACGAATGATATTGTTGCTCGCAAAGTAACTGTTGTAGAACAAGCACTAGAATTACATAAAGAGAAGTTGAATCAGCCTATTGATTTGCTGGCCGCATTAGGAGGCTTTGAAATTGTGCATATCACTGGTGCAATGTTAGCTGCAGCAGAGCTAGGTATGGCAGTTATTGTTGATGGTTTTATTTGTACATCAGCTGCCATGGTTGCTATAAAAATTAACCCCGCAGTTAAATCGTATTTGATATTTGCTCATTGTTCAAACGAGCATGGTCATCAACTTATGCTAAATAAACTTAATGTAAGCGCTTTATTGCAGCTGGATTTACGTTTAGGAGAAGGCACGGGTGCCGCATTAAGCTTACCATTACTGCAAGCTTCTCTGGGTTTTTACAATCAAATGGCAAGCTTTACTGATGCTGGTGTTGAACAGGTTGTGTAATTAAATGAGTCAGCCAACAAACAGCAAAAGCAAAACCACGCAATGGCAGCTAATACAATTAGCTATGAGTTTTTTAACGCGTATTCCAATGCCTATTCGTTTTACAGTGACCAATTCTCATTTAAATAAAGCGAGCCGTTATTTTGCGTTAGTGGGTTTGATATTAGGATTACTACTTGCTCTGATTTATAGTGTTTTTGTAATGCTATTACCCGCTTCTTTAAGCGTAATATTGATGATGGCTTTAGGCTTATTGCTAACCGGTGCGTTTCATGAAGATGGCTGGGCAGACGTTTGGGATGGCTTTGGGGGTGGTTGGCAAGTTAAACAAAAACTAAGCATAATGAAAGATAGCCGTTTGGGCACTTACGGTGCAGCTGCTTTATTTATAATTTTATTAATTAAATATCAAGCCTTAGTATTGCTTAGCGAATCGTTTAGTACGGTCTTAATTGCAATATTGCTTGGGCAGTGTTTAAGTCGTGTAGTGGCAACCAGTTTAATTGTGAGCATGGATTATGTCAGTGAGGATACAACCTCAAAAGTTAAACCTATTGCTATGCATTTATCGTTTAAAAGCTTAATGACTTTAATATTAACCGGCGTTATTTTATTACTGCTCCTCATTGTCTTTAATTTAATTGCTTTGCAAACCGCTATTATTATTGTTGCTGTGTTACTTATTTTGCGCAGTATATTAATACGCTGGTTTAAGTATCAACTAGGTGGCTATACAGGAGACTGTTTAGGCGCGGCGCAACAAGTATCAGAAGTGGCTATTTACTTAACTATGGTGAGCCTGTTATGAGTACACAGCATGCGCTTATTTTAGGCGGGGCACGTAGCGGGAAAAGTAACTTTGCTGAGCAGTTAGCCATTAAAAGCAATAAACCCGTATTATATGTGGCAACAGGGCAAGCGCATGATGATGAAATGCAGACACGTATTGCTCATCACCAACAGCAGCGTCCAACTAGTTGGCAGTTAATAGAAGAGCCTTTAGAGTTAGCTAAAACTTTACAGCAACACAGTACTCCAACTAATTGTATTTTAGTAGATTGCCTTACGTTATGGCTTAGTAATTGTTTATGCCAAAGAAATACTCATTATTGGCAGCAGCAAAAATTGGCATTGCTGAATGTGCTAGAAACTCTGCCAGGCCAAGTTATTTTTGTAAGTAATGAAGTTGGCCACGGTATTGTGCCGTTAGGTGAGCTAAGCCGCCAGTTTGTTGATGAATCTGGCTGGCTTCATCAAGCTATTGCAACCAAAGTACAACAAGTAGAGTTTATTATGGCTGGATTAGCTCTCACCTTAAAAAGTGCGCAGTAGTAACTTATAGATCGCGAATTTTTTTTGCCGGATTGCCAGCTACAACCGTATTTTCGGCAATACTTTTAGTAACGACTGAGCCTGCGCCTACTACTACGTTATCACCAATTGATACCCCAGCAAGAATAATTACACCCGCGCCTACCCATACGTTATTGCCAATGGTTATCGGTGCTGCAAAGTTCTCTTTATTGAGCCGCTCTATGGGATTAACTGAATGAGATACGGCCAATAGTTGAACGTTCGGGCCAATTAAGCAGTCACTACCAATCGTAATCACACCTTCATTAATTGGTGCATCTAATACAGTGCAGTTAATGTTTATAAAAGTACGATCACCTATTTGTATTTGACTGCCATAGTCACAATGAAAGCCCGCTTCAATAATTACTCCATCACCACAGTGTGAGCATAATTCTTTTATTCGCTTTAAATTACCTTTACTGGGGCTTTTATTAAATAAGCGGCAAATTTCGTGCACAGTTTTACGCTGCGCTAGATTCTCTTTACTAATACTATTAAATGACTGCATATCAATTTTGTTTAACTTAAATAATGGTGCCTAGCTTAACCTACTTTAAGCATGATGATAATTTGAATAAAACTGCTTTATTTTTATGCATTCACTTGCCATTTATTATGTTTCGTTTAAAATCCCATAACTTTCGAAACGAAACTTAATAGCAGTTACTTTATGACCAAACGAAACACCCAGCAACGCCGTCATCTGATCCTTAGCCAAGTAAATGAGCTTGGTGAAGTGGCCGTTGAGACTCTTGCTGAACAGTTTCAAACATCAGAAGTAACCATTCGAAAAGACTTAACCGCGCTTGAGAAAAGTGGCTTGTTGCTGCGCCGTTATGGTGGGGCTATTGCGCTACCAAAAGAGATAGTAAGCGATGAGATTGATTCTAAGCGCAAAGTGGCCATTGCCAAAGCGGCAGCATCGCTTATAAAAGATCATAACCGCATTATTATTGACAGCGGCCGCACCACTGCAGCGATGATCCCTGAGTTGGCTACCAAGCAGGGGTTAGTTGTTATGACTAACGCCATTAAAGTGGCAACACGTTTATTAGCACTTGAAAACGAGCCAACCCTTTTGATGACAGGTGGCACGTGGGATCCGCATTCAGAATCGTTTCAAGGGCAAGTAGCTGAAAATGTTCTATGCTCATATGATTTTGATCAACTATTTATTGGTGCTGATGGCATTGATGTAGCGCGTGGAACAACCACGTTTAATGAACTTGTTGGATTAAGCCAAGTGATGGCTAAAGCGGCGCGCGAAGTTATTGTGCTGGTTGAGTCAGAAAAGATTGGCCGAAAAATACCAAATTTAGAATTACCGTGGCAAACAGTAACCACATTAATAACCGACAGTGGCTTAGCAAGTGATAAACGTGCAGCCATAGAGGCGTGTGGTGTAAAACTAATTTGCGCAGAAATTATGGAATAGCAACTAAAACGTAAGTTGCTAGAATTAAAAAATTAATGGAGACACTATGTGTGGAATCGTTGGGGCTGTTGCAGAACGTCCAGTAAATAAAATCTTAGTTGAAGGCCTTAAGCGTCTTGAGTACCGCGGTTATGACTCAGCAGGTGTAGCTTTACTTGAAGGCAATACACTGAATACAGTTAAAGCAGTTGGTAAGGTTGTAAACTTAGAGTCAGCACTTGAACAAGCTGGTGTTAGCGGCCACACAGGTATTGCACACACTCGTTGGGCGACTCATGGCGGTGTAACTGAAGCCAATGCTCACCCACATGTTTCAAGTAATCAATTAGCACTTGTACATAACGGAATCATTGAAAACCACGCAAGTTTGCGTGCAGCACTTAAAGGCGACGGTTACGAGTTTTTATCAGACACCGACACTGAAGTCATGGTGCATTTAATTCATCAGTTACGTCAGCAGCACACCACTTTATTAGCGTCAGTTCAAGCTGCCGTTAAACAGTTTGAAGGTGCATTTGGTACCGTTGTGTTTGATAAAGCGAATGATAACGAAATTATTGTAGCTCGCTCAGGTAGCCCGTTAGTTATTGGTTTAGGCCTTGGTGAAAACTTTATTGCTTCTGATCAACTTGCATTATTACCAGTGACTCGCAGCTTTATCTTCTTAGAAGAAGGTGATGTAGCGCGTATTACTCGCGACACTGTAGAAATTTTTGATGCAGATGGCAACGCGGTTGAGCGTGAAGTTGTTGAATCAAACATCACACAAGATGCATCAGGCAAAGGTGATTACCGTCACTACATGCTAAAAGAAATTTATGAGCAGCCACTTGCAGTACGTAACACCCTTGAAGGACGTTTAAACGACGACCGCGTAGCGATTGATGCCTTTGGCGACAGTGCACAGCAAATATTTAAAGACGTAAAACACGTACAAATTATTGCCTGTGGAACGTCATACCACTCAGGTATGGTTGCTCGTTACTGGCTTGAGCAATTTGCAGGTGTTAGCTGTAACGTAGAAATTGCCTCTGAGTTCCGTTACCGTCAATCGTTTGTACACGAAAATAGTCTGCTAGTAACGATTTCACAGTCAGGTGAAACGGCTGATACTTTAGCTGCACTGCGTTTAGCTAAAGAGCAAGGCTATATGGGGTCAATGACTATTTGTAACGTACCAGGCTCATCGCTTGTACGAGAATCAGACCTTGCCTTTATGACCAAAGCTGGTGCTGAAATTGGTGTAGCCTCTACTAAAGCATTTACTACGCAGCTTGTTGGTTTGTTAATGCTTACTGCGTCTATTGCGCAAGAAAAAGGCTTAGATCAAAGCACGATTGTTAACGCTATTAAACTGCTACCAGCTAAATTAGAAGAAACGCTATTGTTGGCTGATGGTATTGCAGACCTTGCAGAAGAGTTTGCTGATAAACACCACTCACTGTTTTTAGGTCGTGGGTCGCAATACCCAATCGCGATGGAAGGCGCACTTAAGCTTAAAGAGATTTCATACATTCACGCTGAAGCATACGCAGCAGGTGAGCTTAAACACGGTCCATTAGCACTTATTGATGCAGACATGCCAATTATTGTTGTAGCACCAAACAACGAATTGCTTGAAAAGCTTAAATCAAACGTAGAAGAAGTACGTGCACGTGGTGGCATCATCTATGTATTCGCTGATAAAGATTCACACTTTGAGTCAGACGACACCATGCGTGTGATCAACGTAAACCACGTAGATGACGTAATTGCCCCTGTTGTATATACAATTCCACTACAGTTACTATCGTACTATGTAGCGGTCATTAAAGGCACTGACGTTGACCAACCACGTAACTTAGCAAAATCGGTTACAGTTGAGTAAAATCAAATGGTTATAGATTTTGATTAATGTTAAAAAAGCGCTTAAGGCGCTTTTTTAATATGCGCGATTACCTAAGTCATAAGCAAAATAGCCATAGGCAATTATTAACATTAAACCTACAAATGATATGTGCATTATACGAGCTAAAATTAAATCTATAGGCCGCGCGTGTCTCAAAATCGCTTCATCATTAACTATCGTAGCTTTTACTGGCTTTTGCCGCCTTATTACTTTGCCATACATGCTCACTCTTATGCCCAGCCCTTTATCCCAAAGTGGCTCGTGTATCCCTTCCTCACGCATTTTTTTCTCTATGTGTTTCATTGAAATACGAGTGAAGCATAAGGTTGAAATGAGATAAGAGATTAATACAGGAAGCGACACTATAAAATAAATGATTTCGGGTATTTTATACATCGGTAGAAGAGCCTTTAAAAATGTTCTGAGGCGCAAAATCATTGCAATGTACTAGGTTTGTTTGATTTAAATGCAAATTAAATTGAGACATAAATATTCCCTTATAGTTTAATTAAATCCATATACTCGAAAAGTATCATATATGAGTTTTTTAAACTAAGAACATAAAGATTTCATTGCTAACGTTTAAACTATGATTTTTAATTATACAATTCCACTACAGTTACTGTCGTACTATGTAGCGGTCATTAAAGGCACTGATGTTGACCAACCACGTAACCTAGCAAAATCGGTTACAGTTGAGTAAAATCAAAAGGTTATAGGTTTTTATTAATGTTAAAAAAAGCGCTCAATGCGCTTTTTTTGTGCCTGAAACTCTGTTAGCTTAAGTAACTTATTATTCTCTAAGGGATTAGTTATGCGTTTATTAACCGTTATTTGTTTTTTTAGCTTTTTTGCTTTTAGTTCACAAAGTGCCTTTGCACAAGCTGGCATTAAACAGCAAAGTGCTGATGACTCTCAGTTCATGCACACTATTAAATCGGCTGTTTTAAACGAAGAACGCACAGTTGTCGTGCAATTGCCTAAAAGCTACCAAGCTCAGCCAAATAAGGTATACCCAGTTGTTTATCGCTTAGATGGAGCGGGTAATATACCGCTTGCAAGTGCTGTTATTGAGCGCTTACAAAATGATAATCGTGCGCCTGAGGTAATTATTGTCGCTATCGAAAACACTAATCGACTTAGAGATATGTATCCTACAGTGAACAAGGAACCTCAGGGCCCAGTTGGTGAAGGGGGCGGCGCAGCAAAATTTTTAGCGTTCTTTGAGCAAGAACTCATTCCTTTAATAAATAAGAACTATCGCACGCATGACTATAAAGTGATTGCTGGCGCATCTGCTGGTGGTGTATTTGCGCTATACGCGTTGCAGGCAAATCCCGAACTATTTCAAGCGCATATTGCGTATAGCCCTGCAGTTTGGTGGAATTATGGCGCAATGGTAAAAAGCACAAAATCGTTTATAACTAAAAACAAAGAGCTTAACAGTTACGTTTATATCAATATCGGCGAAGAAGCCGGCATAATGCGAGAAAGGTATGATGAATTACAGCAATCACTGCAATCGCATAAAGCGCGAGGGTTACGCTTTTTTAATGATGCGTTTGATGGCATCTCGCATGGCTTAACCACTGCTGCTGGCGTATTTAATGCCTACTACAACTTATTTTTACCTAAACAAATGCCTATAAGTACTTTAACTGACGATGTAGCCTCTATTGATGGTTATTACAAAACATTATCTCAACAATGGGGCGAGCAGATATCTCCACCAGACCGTGCTGTTAGATCACTCGGTTATAACCTAACGGGCAGCAAGCAGTTTACCCGTGCTATAGAGGTGTTTAAGTACAATATAAAAAACTACCCAAAATCAGTCGATGCGCTTTCAGCCTTATCCTACGGTTATGAAATGCAAGGTGATACTCGTCAAGCGTTTGAAAATATGGAATCTGCTCTAGCAATTGCAAATGACTCATATCCTTATATAAATTACTTAAAAGAAACTAGGGCTAGGTTACAAGCAGAACTTAGTAATGGTCGCTAAAGCAGAATCTAAATAAGCTAGTTATTCTTAATAGAAGTTAAAGTTTGTTTATTTATGATTCAATGACGATATATCTATAAACAAAATCAGGAACTCTGAAAATGGCACCATGGAATGACGATAAGCTAAATAGAAAGGAAGATGCAAAGTATCTAACTGCATACTTACTCAATCGATTTACAATAAAAAAAGATGAGCCTTTTGTTTTAAATATTGATGCAGAGTGGGGGTTTGGTAAAACCTATTTTCTTACAAACTGGCGAAGAGATTTAAAATCTGAAGGTTGTGAAGTTGTTTATTTTAATGCTTGGGAGAAGGACTTTACAGATAACCCTTTGCTTGGTTTTATTTCTGCTATTGATAAAGAATTAAAACCCTTTTTTGATAAAAAGGCTAATGCAAGCCAAAAAACTAAATGGAATAAATTTAAGCTTGCTGCTGCTCCATTGCTTTTATCCTTTATAGCAAAAAGATTGACAGGCAACTCTCTCGATCAAATAAACGAATTAATTGAGAGTGATGGTGAGGAAAACAAAGCTTCTAATATAGATAAAAAAGATACAAATAAATTAGTTGAAGGGCTAACAACTCAAGCAACAAATATTGCTTTAGAACATCAAGATAGTATTGAAAGTAGTATTACTACTTTTAAGGTTAATTTAGAGGCGATCGCTAAAAAGGCGGGTAATGATAAAAAACCAATTTTTATATTCGTAGATGAACTCGATAGATGTAGGCCTAGTTATGCTATTGAACTACTCGAGACGATTAAACATTTATTCCAAATACCCCGCGTTTACTTTGTGGTAGCTACCGCCTCCGAGCAATTAAGTCATTCGATCAAGGCTATTTATGGTAATAATTTTGAATCTAAAAAATACCTAAATAGATTTTTCGATCAAATTTATCATCTACCGTCACCAAATCGCTTGTCTTACTCAGAGTATTTATGGAAAACAGAGCTTATTAGTGATGATAAGTTAATTGCTGTACATAATAATGGTAACGCTTATTTGTTGGCTCAAACTGCGGTTTTATGTGATGCAGGTTTACGTGATATTGAGCAGGCAGTTAAGATTCTTCAAGCTATTCAATTAACGACTAAAGAAAGATTGTATACATTACCATTAGCATTTTTAGCGATATTAAAAATAAGTAAGCCAGAATTGTATAAAATCACGATTCCAATGTGGAAAAATAAGTTTCGAACTGATACTAACCAGCAAAATTGGGATATATTTATTAATAAAATGAATAATCCTGAGTCGAATTTGTACTCAAAGGTAGCTTCGGAAGGTAAGATTATCAGTGTTATAAGTAAGTTATTAGGAAAAAGTGGAGTTAAATCTACAGAAATTCAAAGAGGTACTGAAGAACTTGGAGATATGATCTTACATGACTTTAGTTGGAATCAAAATCAAGAGTTTTCAATAATACATTACCCTGAGTTAGTTGAGCGTGCAGGTCACTTTGTATCTTAGAATAGTAGAGACCTACCAAAACAAGTCTTTTATGACAAAGTGTGGGATAAGCTCTTATCTAAAAATATCAGAAACCTGCTCGTAACTTGTTGCGCGAATCGCGCAGCTGTTATCCATAAAGAGATTTAAATCACTAACCCCTACTTAATAGCTGCTAAATACGCTAAAATTACAGGCTATTTTTAGTAATGAGCCCGCACCTTTTATGACCTCATCCGCAAATCCTAGTAATTTCAACGAACTTGGCCTTATTCCAGAGCTAATTGCTCGTTTGTCTGATCTTGAATACACGCAACCTACGCCGATTCAGGCAAAAGCAATTCCAAGTATCTTGGCGGGAAGTGACTTAATTGCGGGGGCAAATACCGGCTCAGGTAAAACTGCAACCTTTGCTTTGCCTATGCTACAAACGCTATTTTTAGCGCAAGGTGCTAAAAAAACTGCTAGCAAAGGTAACTTTGTATCAGGGCTTATTTTGGTACCTACACGTGAGCTGGCAGTGCAAGTGGCTGATAGTGTTAAATCATACTCTGCAAACTTTAATGGCGCGATTAAAACGGTAGCGGTGTTTGGCGGTGTATCGGTTAATACCCAAATGCAGGCACTACGTGGCGGTGCCGATATTATCGTGGCAACCCCTGGACGTTTGCTTGATTTGATCTCAAGTAATGCCATTAAGCTGGATAAAGTTTCAACCTTAGTGCTTGACGAAGCTGACCGCATGTTAAGCCTTGGCTTTACTGAAGAGCTTGCTGAGCTATTGGCATTAATGCCGGCTAAAAAGCAAACCATGTTGTTTTCAGCGACTTTCCCAGAGCAAGTCACACAATTAACGCAAGAGCTGTTAACCAACCCTGTTGAAATACAAGTTCAAAGTAAAGACGAAAGCACATTAGTTCAGCGCGTTTTTACGGTTAATAAAGGCGAGAAAACCACGGTTTTAGCGCACTTAATTAAAGCTCATCAATGGCGCCAAGCACTTATTTTTGTCAACGCTAAAAAAGATTGTGAGCACTTAGCCAGCAAACTTGAAAAACGCGGCGTGAACGCACAAGTATTCCATGGCGATAAAGGCCAAAGCGAGCGTACTCGCGTAATTGAAAAATTTAAAGCGGGCGAAATAGAAGTACTAATTGCTACCGATATTGCAGCCCGTGGTTTAGATATTGAAAAGCTACCAGTAGTAATTAACTTTAACTTACCGCGTAGCCCCGCTGATTACATGCATCGTATTGGCCGAAGCGGCCGTGCCGGCGAGGTTGGTTTAGCGTTATCGTTAATTGATTATGAAGACTTCCACCACTTTAAAATAATCGAAAAGAAAAACAAACTACGTTTAGAGCGCGAAGAGGTAACAGGTTTTGCTGTAAACCAAGCGAATCTTGATGCAGCTGATGCCCTTAAAAACGACAAGCCAATGGCCAAACCAGAAGGCACAGGTAAGAAAAAGAAGAAAAAAGCCAACCAAGAAGATGATGTATGGAGCGGCTGGAGAAAAAGATAAGCCTTAATACATATAAGTCATTAAATCCAAGTCATAAAAAACCCTGCAAATTTGCAGGGTTTTTTTATTGGTATTAGCTTGTTTAGCTATGCAGCAAATTAAAACTTAGAAGGTGCTGGTGGTATCACTAAGGGTTGTTTAGGATTTTCTTTAAGCTCCTTTAATAACTCTTGTACAGCACGCTCTATTGATGGATCTTGGCCTTTATAAATAAGCTCTGGACGATCAATTACTTTAATATCTGGTGCAACACCTTCGTTTTCTATGATCCAGTTACCTTTTGTGTCTAAAATACGGAATGTAGCAGCAATTACTTGTCCGCCGTCTACAAGGCTTGGGTTACCAGAAATACCAATTAAGCCACCCCATGTACGGGTACCAATTAGCTTACCTAGACCAGCCTGGCGGAAGTAGTAAGGGATTGCGTCACCACCAGAACTTGAATAGCCATTTATTAGCATGGCTTTAGGACCATTGTGCGCAAACTGCGGTGTTTTAGTTGGCTCTACACCACGGCGTTTCCAATAGTTAAGCGGTTTACGCGCAAGCCAAGTGATCATATGCTCAGGAATAAAACCACCGCCATTGTAACGGTCATCAATAATCATGGCATCTTTGGTTGTTTGCGGCATGTAGTTTTTAAACATGGCGCGGTTACCCTCATAGGCTGTATTTGGCAGGTGCACATAGCCAATACGCCCATTTGATAGCTTATTAACGTAGGCTGCACGCGAGTTAACCCAATCTAAATAACGTAGACCTTGCTCACTGGCTACCGGTTTTACTGTTACTTGCCACGCACCTTTGCTACGCGGTTTGCTGTTTAGCACTAGCTCTACTTGCTCGCCTTGGGTGTTTTCAAGGAGTTCGTAAAAGTTAGCAACGTCTTTAACCGAGCGGCCATTTACCGCAATAATGTAATCGCCGTTATGTGCTTTTACACCAGTAGTCCCCAGCGGTGAGCGGAAATCGTCATGCCAGTTTTCACCTTTAAAGATTTGCTCTATTTTTACGTAACCAGATGGATCGCTTGCAAGCTTAGCGCCTAATAAACCGTGATTTTTACGTTCGGCTTTTGGCATATCGCCCGATTGCACGTAAATATGACCTGAGTTAATTTCGCCGGCAATTTCGCTAAGTACGTAATCAAGGTCGCTACGGTGGCTAATAGCATCAGCCATAGGTTGGTATTTAGCTAAAATAGCATCCCAATCTTGACCGTGGTGATTTTCGTCGTAGAACCAGTCACGCAGTGTGCGCCAGCCTTCTACGTACATTTGTTGCCACTCAGCTTGCGGGTTGATTTTAAGCGTCATTTTGCTTAAATCTAGCTTGTTGGCGTCTAGGTCTTGCTTTGGTTTAGACTCTATTAAGCTGTAACCGCCACTTGTGTGTACAAGTAGGTGTTCGCTGTTGCTCGATATAGTGTAATTGCTAACACCTTTGGCGACTGTTTCTAGCTCACTGTCGTGCTCGGTACCTATAAGTTGTAATGCGCCATTAGCAAGCGTCAGTACGCCGTCTTTTACTGCGGTTAAGCCACGGTAATCGCCCGCTGGCGCGTTAAGAGCGGTAACACGCTGCATAAAGTCGCTGCTTTGCAGTGCGTTTTTAACTTTTTTGCCGTCTTCTTTTTCATCTTCTTTATCTTGGACAATCGTGGTTTCATCACTTTGTAAGGCAATAAGCGGTTTAACACTATCGTTTACTGCAGCTGCATAAATACGAGTTGCACGATTAAACATGTAATCAAACTCGTAGCTACTAAATGCCAGGTTAAAGTCGCGCTCTGAGCTAAAGTAAAGGTATTGCGTATTCCGGTGATGGTGAACACCGATTCCGGTTTTATCGTGAACACTTAAATTCCACGCATTGGGTTCATG
>NZ_JBEOOG010000093.1:0-13995 GCF_040308965.1 Pseudoalteromonas sp. MER144-MNA-CIBAN-0113 | reverse complement strand
GTGATTAGCTCAGTTGGGAGAGCATCGCCCTTACAAGGCGAGGGTCACTGGTTCAAGTCCAGTATCACCCACCACATATAAATTCTATTATTATGTTAATAGTCATGTGTAAATTTGTAATATGGGTCGTTAGCTCAGTTGGGAGAGCATCGCCCTTACAAGGCGAGGGTCACTGGTTCAAGTCCAGTACGACCCACCATTCTTTGAATGGTGCATATTACAAAAATCTAAATCCTCCAGTACCACCTTCCATTTTAATATTAATTATCCTCCACTCTTTTAGTTCAAGTTCAGTATTAATTACCATTTAGAAATTCGTTACCAAGTAATTCTTCGGTTTCAAAAAATCAGTATTCCAATCACATACCAAAAATTTATCTTTCGAGTTTTATTATCTCCAAAATCATTTTGTTTAAACTTACTTTATTACGCGTGCTATTCATTTACTTTAAATGGGTTTTTAGCTCTTTTAAGGTAAAAATATAAACCTTTAGAATTAATTTGCTTAATAAGCTCTCATCTTCGAGGCGAATCTTTAAATTACCTTGTAAGCGTCTAAACTGTTGATTATAGTCTGTGTTAAATTCAATTACGCTTAAGCCAATGTCTAAAAATATTTTCAATGAAGCAAAAATACTGATTGTAGAAGAGCAGCCACTTGCTCAAAGCTACATGAAACAGTCGCTCGAAAAAATTGGCTTTGGACATATGCGTTTTGCAGATCATGCTCTAGCGGCAAAAGAACAATGCTTACATGAAGAATTTGACTTGGTAATTTGCTCTTTTAATCTAAGCAAACGCCAAGATGGCTACCAGCTTTATGAAGAATTACGCGCTAAAGCATTAATAAAACACTCTACTGGGTTTATTTTTACATCTGCGGAAACTAGCGGAGAGTTAGTTCACAGTGTATTAGAACTTCAACCCGATGACTTTTTAGTAAAACCCTTCTCTGTACAAGAGTTAAGAGTGCGCATAGAGCGTATTCTCAAACGTAAAAGCGACTTAAAAGCTATATACACTTTAATTGATGACGATAACCAGTCTAAAGCATTGAAACAAATTAATGCCCAACTCGATAAAAGTAATAAATACAGCCCTATTCTACTTAGATTAAAAGGCAATATTTTACTGGCGCTAAAACAAAACCAAGAAGCGAAAGATTTTTTTAAGTCAGTTTTGAATATGCAAAAGTTTGCATGGGCAAAAGTAGGACTGGTAGAAGCCTTAATTGCTAACAATGAGCATATTTTGGCTCAGCGCATGCTTAAAACAATACTTGAACGTAATGAGACTCGACTTATAGCCTTAGACTTATTGGGGCGTTTAGAAATAAAACTAAACCAATTTGATTTAGCCCAAGACTTTTTAAGCCAAGCTGCACATATTGCCCCACGTAATATAGACCGTCAAAAATCACTTAACAGCGTATCGCTCATTAATAGAGATTACGAAACCAGCTACTTAACTCAAAAAGATATTGCCACTTACGCTAAGTACTCTATGCATGATAGCCCAGACATTTATTTAAATGCTGCTCGTGCTGGGATTGATTTTGCATTGACCACAGATCAAACTGACCAAATAAACAGGATCTCTCGTCAAACAAATAAATATATTAATGAGTTAAAAACACAATTCCCAACCAGTAATGCGCAAACCCAAATTGATGTGCTCAATGCACGCCTTTATTATTTAAAAGATGAACATAAAAAAGCGAAACAGCTCATTGAGCAACTTGATGACAGCGATACTCAAATACGTTCAGTAGATGGTGCCCTAGACAAGGCAAAAGCACTGCATGAATTAGGTTTTCACCAAAAGGCGCAAGCGCTATTTAGCCAAATAATTGATCATTGCGAACGTCACCCAAGTAGAAGCGATGCTACTTACTTGCGTTATATACAGCAACAGCAAAGTGAAAGACGTGATATTAAAATGGGGCCGAAAGAGCTCAATAATCATGCTGTTAAGCAGTTTGAGCGCGGCCAATTAAATGTTGCCTTAGAGGCATTCAGCCAAGCATTTAGAGTCATGCCACACAATCCAAGTATTGCGCTTAATTTATTGCAATGTTTAGTGGATAAGTCAAAAAAACATGGTGACTCTTTCAATAGTCTGTTGGCCCAAAAGTGCTTTAAACTATTAAAAAAATCCCCCTTAGCAGAAGAGCAATCAGAGCGGTTCGATAAACTACTTCAGATTGCTAAAGAAATGAAACTAGAGATTAGTTAGAGCCTGTTTGGCATTAATGCTACGTTATCGCCTATTTATGGGGAGTAACCACACCACATAGGCGCGGCCTTGCCTAAATCCCAAACAGACCGCTGCAAATTTAACCTTGAAAGGTCAACAGACCCTAGAGCTTTTTCATTGCCAGTGCGTTTACACAGTAGCGTAAACCAGTAGGAAGTGGCCCATCAGGGAAAATATGCCCTAAATGCGCATCACACACATTACAAACAACTTCAACTCGCTCCATGCCATGGCTGTTATCCATTGCATACCCTATCGCATCAACCGTTGCAGGTTGGGTAAATGAAGGCCATCCTGTGCCACTATCAAACTTTTCATCCGCATCAAACAGTAGGTTGTCACAACACACACATACGTACTTTCCCGGTTCTAATAGTGTGCAACTACTCGAACTATTTGGTCGTTCAGTTCCCTTTTTACGGGTCACATAATATTGCTCTTCGTTTAACAGTTCGCGCCATTGCTGATCTGTTTTAACCACTTTTCGAACCGGTGTTGGATTGCCATGGTTGGCAAAATTAACAATATCGTTCCATTTCAACATAACAACCTCATTGCGTTATTAATTTGCTTCATACTGAGCCAAAAGCATTGGCTGACAGCCTATCATTACGTCCGTGGCTAATACCACGATCAACGCTATTTAAACACTATATGGTGCTTCTCTGTTGCTGTAAGTATACGGCTTATATAAGCGTGTAATTGAGCTTGACTACCAGGAATACTCACGCTTAATTGCCTGTCATTATTACTATGCACTATTAGCTCATCGTCTTTTATCTCTATTAACTCAATATTGCTGATGACTAACCAATGCGGGCCATTTTTTTTATCAAACAGCCCTGTTAAACTAAAAACAAATAAGTGCTGCGCATCGCGTTGAATAAAATTACGCAGCGGATTGCGCATTTTAAACAACGGCGTTAATCGGTAACAACACGAACAAAACACCACAACCCACATTACTAAGGCAGCTTTAAACCAAAGGTGTTCCCCTAAAGAAAAAAAGTAGCCACACGCTATAATTACGAGCCCTATTAAAGCGATTACTAGTGCTATTTTTTTATTGATACTATGCATAATCTCGCTTACTTTTTATCGGTTGCTTTTTCTGTCGGCTCGGGCCAATCACTAAAAAAAACACTTAAGTAACGACTTTTTGCCAAATACCACAACACCCACAATACGATTACCATTTGTACAGCTAAAAATAATGAGAAGCGATAGTGGCTATGGGCAGCCTGAATACTTAACCACGACAAATCAATTAATGCACACGCAATCAGCGGCCAACGCATATACCGCCAAATACGCGCTAACCGTTTCGTAGCTTGATGCGAGTCTCTGGGTCTGCGTAAACAAAACAAAATAGTGGGTACAATTGCCACAGCACCAATTGCTATGGCAATAAAAAAATCATTTTTTGATTTAAAAAACAATGACATTAGATCAAGTTCAGGACGACGGCTCAGCGCGGCAATCACCCAAATAAAATAGGCCCGCAGTAACACTAAAATACTAAAATGAAACGCTATTGGTGTACGATAGCTACCATATTTATCCCAGTATTCAGGTCCATAACGGCTCACAACTGGTTTTTCCTATCGGCAATAGTGCCCAAAATAAAAAATGCAGCTAATAATGTGAGCCCTAACCACTTAGTACCAAAAAACAGTAAGGCTTTAGTTAGCAGTGGGCTTAACCACACCACTAATAAACCAAACCCAAACGCGGTGATCAACACAAAACATGCCACTCTTATAATAAAGTGACGCCTAGCTACCACGCCTTTGGTGAGCTTTAAAATGTCATCCGCATAAAGCGACACTAAGCACACCATCAAAAGCAATGATAAATGCGACAAATAGCCTTGTAGCCACTGGCCTAGGTCAATTAACAAGGTATTAAGTATATTTGTAAAACTAGCCATTATGAGTCTCTAACAAAGTAATTAAATCATCCTCTGTCAGTATTTCTATACCGAGTTCTTGCGCTTTAGTTAGTTTAGAGCCGGCTTTTTCGCCCGCCACTAGCGCATCCGTTTTGGCTGAAACACTGCCAGATACCTTGGCACCTAATTGTTGTAGGCGCGCTTTCGCATCATTGCGATTAAGCGTATTAAGCGTCCCAGTTAGCACATAAGTTAAACCCGCTAGCGGTTGTTCTTGCTCTGATGGCGCTGTTAGCTGTGGCCAGTTTATGCCTTGGGCTATTAATTCGTTCACCACGGTTAAATTATGCTCTTCAGTAAAAAAGCCACGCACGTGCTTTGCCACTATTTCACCTACATCGCTTACTTCAATCAGCTGTTCAATGCTGGCATCGATTACGTTTTCAAGCGTTAAAAAATGATTAGCTAAGTTTTGCGCGGTTGCCTCACCGACTTCACGAATACCCAGTGAATATAAAAACTTTGCTAAGGTAGTCGTTTTTGCATCATCAAGTGCGGCAACTAAGTTTTTTGCTGATTTTGGCCCCATTCGTTCAAGTGATTCAAAATGTCCCTGCTTTAAAATAAATAAATCAGCTGGGGTTTTGATCAGCTCTCGGTCAACTAATTGATCAACAATTTTGTCGCCCAAGCCGTCAATATCTAATGCCTTACGCGATGCAAAATGCTTAATCGCTTGTTTACGTTGTGCTTGGCATACTAAGCCACCGGTACAACGTGCAACGGCTTCACCTTCAACCCGTTCAATATGCGAGTCACAAATGGGGCACATAGTTGGAAAGACAATTTCTTTTGCATCGCTTGGGCGTTGCTCAAGTACCACTTGAGTAATTTGCGGGATAACATCCCCAGCGCGGCGAATAATCACAGTGTCGCCCACTTTAACGCCTAAACGAGCTATTTCGTCGGCATTATGCAGCGTTGCATTTGATACCGTAACACCCCCAACAAATACTGGTTCTAGTCTTGCTACTGGTGTAATTGCCCCTGTACGCCCTACTTGAAATTCAACATCTAACAATTGCGTTATTTCTTCTTGAGCCGGAAATTTATAAGCGATTGCCCAACGCGGTGCACGAGCTACAAAGCCTAAGCGCTCTTGTAAGGCTTTTTTATTTACCTTTATTACTACGCCATCTATTTCATATTTTAGCTCGCTACGACGCGTTAAAATGTCATTGTAATAGGCAAGCGCAGCCTTTGGGCCTTCAACTAATTTGGTTTCTGGACACAGCGGTAATCCCCAATCGGTAAGCTTAGCAAGTTGCTGATAGTGATCTTCAGGTAAGGTGCCATCGGCAACTAATCCGGTGCTGTAGGCATAAAACATCAATGGGCGTTTTGCGGTAATTTTTGAGTCGAGCTGGCGTAAACTTCCTGCCGCCGCATTACGTGGATTAACAAAGATTTTATCGCCACGTTTTTCTGCCTCTGCATTTAATTTTTCAAAGCCCGCGCTATCCATAAATACCTCACCGCGCACTTCAAGTTCACGAGGGTAATCATCACCGCGCAATTTTAATGGCACATTGCGGATTGTTTTTACATTTTGAGTAATATTTTCGCCAGTAAAACCATCGCCACGGGTCGCCGCTTGAACCAGTACTCCATCTCGATAAATAATCGATACCGCTAAACCATCCAGTTTAGGCTCACAGCAAAATGTAAGCTCCTCAGTGCTCATTAAGCGCTCTTTAATACGACGATTAAAACCGCTAAATTCATCCTCACCAAAGGCGTTATCAAGCGATAACATAGGCACTTGGTGCGCTACTTGCTCAAACTTGGCAAGCGCCGCTCCTCCAACTTTTTGAGTGGGTGAATCGGCTGTTAAAAACTCAGGGTGCTGGGTTTCTAATTCACTTAGTGTCCGTAACAAGCGATCATATTCGGCATCAGGTATGCTGGGTGTATCAAGCACATAATAACTATAATTGTGTTGCTCAAGCGTGGTACGAAGATGATTAATTTGCTCACTAATGCTGCTTGTCATGTAGACCTCAAAAAACATAAAAAAAGCCACTTTGACGAGTGAACGCCCAGTGGCTTACAAAATTTAACTTATGCGTATGTTACGCAGAAAATGCGCGAACCTGTTCAACATATTGACGAATACGCTCTACCGTCATTACATTTCGCTCTGCATCTAAAATATCGGCACCAAATTCATCCGCTATTTTTTTAGCGGCGCTGTGCAGCATGTTAAACGCGGCTAAACCGTCGCCATCGCATGGCAGAGTCATAAATAAGCTCACCCCAGCGGTGCTAAATTGTTCCATATTATCAATATCGAACGTGCCTGGGTTATACATATTCACCAGCCTAAATAACACCGGCCCTTGGCCTGCTGGGTCTAGGTGGCGATTAAAAAAGCCTTCTTCTGAATATTTAAAACCTAGCGTGTTAACAGCAGGCAGTAATTTACTGCCTTGCATAGTGAGCCCTTCTGGCATTTGAATATGCACAATGACAAAGTCTGCAACGTCTTTAGGGGCATCTTGTTGTGTGTCTGCGGCCTCTTCTGTTACCACTTCAAGGTCATCCTCGATAGTTGTATTTACTGGACTTTCGTCTATCTGTGGTTCATCAGCGCTGAAGTTTAACTCGCTCATTTGTGGCTCTTCTCGTTGCGCTAACGTTGGCTCTTGTGGCTCAGTATGTACAGATGAAGGCTGCTGTTCTTGAACAGGCTCGACTCGCTCATTTGCAGGGAGTTCAGCATTCTCTTTTTTTCTTACTGACCACAAACCGTGTATTAATAAGCCACCAATGACAAATACACTGATCACAATTAAAACCCATCTTAATTCTTCGGCCATCCCCTCACCTTTTATTATTAATATGCCTAACAGCCATCATTTTACCTAAAATAACCAGCAAATGACTATAAAATTATGCATGTGCAAGTTGCACCGCTTGTTCAATATCCACAGCAACCATGCGCGACACGCCGGGCTCTGCCATGGTTACACCCGTTAATCTACCCGCCATTTCCATTGCAATTTTATTATGACTAATATAAATAAACTGCACAGATTGTGACATTTCTTCAACCAAACGGCAAAAACGAACCACATTGGCATCATCTAATGGAGCATCTACCTCGTCCAGCATACAGAATGGAGCTGGATTGAGCCTGAATATAGAAAACACCAATGATAATGCGCTCAGCGCTTTTTCTCCACCACTTAACAAATGAATTGTCGAATTTTTTTTACCTGGTGGCCTTGCCATTATACTAACACCACTTTCGAGTAAATCGTCACTGGTTAATTCTAAGTAAGCACTGCCGCCGCCAAACACTTTGGGGAAAAGCTGGCCAAAATCGTGATTTACCTGATCAAACGTAGACTTAAAGCGCGTTTTTGTTTCACGATCTATTTTATGAATAGCGCCTTCTAAAGCTGTTAATGCTTGGGTTAAATCATCCAGCTGATTATTTAAATAATCACTTCTTTGCTTAGCTTGTTCAAATTCATCAATGGCTGCAAGGTTAACGGCTCCTAATTGCTCTAGCTGATTACTGACTCCAGCAAGTTGATTTTGCGCTGCATTTAATGACAACTCTGCAGGAAGCTCTGCTAATACCTGTTTTAAATTTTGATTAAGCTCACTAAGTGGCTCTAGTACCGCTTGCGCTTTAATTAATAAGCTTTGTTCTTCAATACTCAGCTTTTGATGCTGCTCTTGCAATGCCACCAGCTCAGCTTGTGACGTTTTTAAACTCGCTTGTTTGTTTTGTAATTCTTGTTTTGCTTGAGCTAACTGCTGCTGAATATCCACAAGGGTTTGTTCGCCTTGTTGGTGCTGTACTAATAATTGCTCAATACTCTCTGCAAGCTCTTGCTCAGGAATAAGTAACGCTTCAATCTGCTCTATTATCTCTTGCGCACCCTCTGCAGCAGTTGCAAGCGCCTGTACAGCATGGCTAAGTTTTGTTTGACTGAGCTGCCATTCACTTCGTGCTTTTTGCTCATTAAGGTTTGCCTGATGCGCTAGTGTTTTATATTGTTCAGCATTATTCAAAGCTTGTTTGTAACGTTCATCACTATTTATTCGTGTGCTATCGGCTTGGTTAAGCTCTTCAGCTAAAGCCTGTAACTGCTGTGCAAGCTGTTCATTTTTATCGAGCTCTTCGCTCAATAATTCGCTTAACTGCTGTTGTTGCTCTAGCAGAGGCAGACGCTGTTGTTGTAATTTTGTTAGCTGCTGCAGATGCTGATCAGCTTGCGCTTTAAGCATATCGCCACGCGTTGTTGCTACAGCAAGTTGTTGTGCTAATTGATGAATAGTGTCTTTGCGCTCATTTTGCTGAACAGTTAACAATGCAGCCTGCGTTTTATGTTCTTCAAGCGTGGAGTGTGCGTTCGTCAATGCCTGTTGTTGTTGCTCAAGTAAGGTTTCTTGCTGCTTGAGTTTTTTGTGCATTAATA
Source organism: Pseudoalteromonas sp. MER144-MNA-CIBAN-0113 (assembly GCF_040308965.1). NCBI lineage: Bacteria > Pseudomonadati > Pseudomonadota > Gammaproteobacteria > Alteromonadales > Pseudoalteromonadaceae > Pseudoalteromonas > Pseudoalteromonas sp. MER144-MNA-CIBAN-0113. The sequence continues at coordinate 5,355 of NZ_JBEOOG010000093.1, read as the reverse complement.
ATAAGGAATTTTCTGCATTTTTATCGCCACTTACATGCCAGTTTCGACCGTGTAATGCCCCTTGCTTATCTATAACCGCAATATAACTATTGTCGTTAAGTGCGCTTATATCGCCGGCTTCATCATAAGCAATATGATTTAATAACTCAGGATACACACCTGAGGTAATAAACGCGGCAATACTGTGCTTAGCTGCAGACTGCGATGCAATTTCCCACGTGCTATTTTCTGCTTTACCTTGTGATATATGAATGTGCTCAAGTGATGACAGCGCCTGCTCGACTAAAAACTCATATCCCGACTGAACAGTTAACTGCTTAAATAAGGTTAAACTTTCATCGCTGCTTTTTTCAAGCCCAAGAGTAGTTTGTAGCCCCGCTATACCGGCTTTTAATTCATTTACTTGCTGAGATAAATGCTGCCAATCTTGCTGTGCATCATCTAGCTGTTGCTGCTGAGCAGTTTGCGCAGTTTGGCCTTTACTGTGAGCCGTTTGCGCTTTCGCTAGCTGCTCAGTCAGGACTTGTCTGTGCTGTTGTTGCTGAGTTAATTGCTGCTCTATCTCACTGCGTTTTAACTCATCTATTTGCTCATCAAGCTGCGTTAGTTGTTGCTTAACATAACTGATTTTCTGTTCTGTATGTTTTACTGCGTTGGTATGCGCTAACTGCTGATTATGCAATTGTTGATAATCTTCTGTTAGTGATTGCCAGTGTGATGTGTCGGCATTTTTAATCTCCAGCAGCCGATTAACCTCATCGGTAAGCTCTATAACTTGCTCGCTACACATTAAGTGATGCTCAATAGCCTGTTGCAAGCTGTCATCTAACTCTTGGCAGAGACTTTGTTGCTGCGTTTTGACTTCTTCACTTTGATTTTTTTGTTGCTCTAACTTGGCTAAATTTTGTTTCAGTGACAGCGTTTGTTGCTTAATACTAATTGCCTGCTGTTCACCGCGAGTCAATTCTGTATGCGTATGGTGCTGCTGTTGCTGTGCATCATTAAGTTTATCTTGCTGAACTTGTACTTGAGCTTCAAGACTTGCAAGAACATCATCATGGCCTGAATGCGCCGTTTTAAAAAAGCTGATTTGTTCATCCAGCTTTTTGATTTGCGCACTTTTATCAAGCTGTTGCTGATGCAGTTTTTGCCATTTTAATACCGCTATTTGCCCCTTTAAGGTGCGTTCCTGGGTTTTAAATTCGCGGTATTTTTTAGCCTCAACCGATTGTACTGCAAGTTTATCGAGTTGATTTTGTAGCTCTTGGCGAACATCGAGGAGTCGCTCTAGGTTTTCTCGGGTGCTTTTTATGCGTGTTTGTGTTTCACGGCGGCGCTCTTTGTATTTAGAGACCCCAGCGGCTTCTTCTAAGAAAACACGTAGCTCTTGCGGTTTGCTCTCTATTAAACGTGAGATCATCCCTTGTTCAATAATAGCGTAGCTTCGCGGCCCAAGCCCCGTGCCTAAAAATATATCAGTAATGTCACGTTTGCGGCATTTGCTTCCATTTAAAAAGTACAGCGATTGGCCATCGCGAGTTACCAAACGCTTAATAGCCACTTGGTTACGATCAGCAAAGGTATTGGGTAATTTACCTTGGGTATTATCAAATATGAGTTCAACAGAAGCTTGTGAGATGGGCTTGCGGTTAGTGGAGCCATTAAAAATAACATCTGTCATGGCATCGCCACGTAAATTTTTAGCTGAGCTTTCACCAAGCACCCATCGCACCGCATCAATCACGTTCGATTTGCCACAGCCATTAGGGCCGACAACACACGTCATTTGATCCGGAAATGGAATTTTAGTGGGCTCTACAAAGGATTTAAAGCCCGCTAATTTTATAGTGCTTAAGCGCATCTGTTTGTTTTACCAATTTTTATTATTTTTGTTAGTTTTTACAATTTAACCTATTTTTAGGCAAAAGGTTAAGCTTGGCGTTTAAAGTTATCTAAAATAATGCCCGTTGCCATTGCCACGTTAAGCGATTCAGCACCGCCAAAGGCGGGAATAGTAATTTTATTACTCACAAGCGCGGCACACTGCTGGCGTATGCCATGTGACTCGCTGCCCATTAATAAAACCCCTTTCCCAGCAAACTGACAGTGATGAACATTCTCGCCCTCTAAAAATGCACCATAAATAGGCACATCCAAAGATGTTAAATAGCTAGGTAAATCAACTTGGCTTACCGATACACGAACAAATGACCCCATAGTGGCGCTAATTGTTTTTGGGTTATACGGATCGGCACTGTCGGTGCTGGCAACAATGTGTTTTATACCGTACCAATCTGCCACGCGAATGATGGTACCTAAATTACCCGGATCAGATACACCATCTAAGGCCAATATTAAACTGTTTTCATCTGGTAATACGGTGCTTGGCATATCAATAACTGCAATAGCCGCATTATTACTGACTAAAGTACTGGCCTTTGTTAGCTGCTCTTCATCTGCTGTAATAAAATGCGTTTGAGGGTATGCGCTTTGGTTATTATCAATAAAGTTTTGCGTTGCAAACACATCGGTTACTTTTAATGGGCTATTTAATAACTCCAGTACATTTTTTTCGCCTTGTACAAGGTATTGATTAAGTTGCTTGCGGTACTTCTTTTGGCCAAGCTGGCGAATTAGTTTAAGTTGGTTTTTTGAAATCATGTCAGCCCCGTTAAATTATCTGCACAGTATACCAGAGGTGACTTAAAGTGCAGCCCTATAAACAGCAAAAGCAATAAAATTAGCCTACTTACAATAAGCTAGCTAATCATAAAGATTGTTTTTATTCTCTAAAAAGGGTAAATTTACAAAAAATTACAAGGACTTTTTTTAAATGGAATCAATACACCCAACTTCAAATGAAACAAATCCCTCTACACCACCAACTGCCTCTCCCATTTTTAGTGGCATAGTAAATTTTAGCGGCAGAGGCGGTGAGTTTTTTGGTATTTGGATAGTCAATATACTATTGAGCGTACTTACGCTTGGAATTTACTCGGCATGGGCAAAAGTGCGCACCTACCGTTATTTTTACGGTCATACGCGTATCGACGGCCATAGCTTTGACTACCTAGCCACTCCTATACAAATTCTAAAAGGCCGCATTTTAGCGGTAATCGTGTTTTTAATTTACACCATACTAAGCAGCCTCGCACCGGCGATAGGCCTTTTATTTGCTATTGGTTTTTTATTTTTGTTGCCATGGATCATTAACCAAGGTTTGCGCTTTAACATGCGTATGACCCGCCATCGTAATGTGCGCTTTGCTTTTTCAGGTAATTACGGCGATGCATTTATTAACTTTGTTTTATTACCTATTGCGAGTGTGTTCACATTGCACTTGTTACTGCCTTATGTATTAAAACGTATTGACCAATATATGCATGAAAACATCAGCTATGGAAACAAACCTCTCACAGTAAACCTTAAGGGCGAACGCTATTATATCGCTGCACTTATTACCCTAGGAGTTGCAATTGGTGGCTTAGTTATTTTTGGCATTTTTGCTGGTGCAAGTGCCTTAACGATCGATAACTTAAACACACAAAACTTTAGCCTTTCGACAATTGTAGTGCCGCTATTAATTGCTGCGTTGTATATTGCGTTTTTAACACTGGTAGGCGCTGTTTATCATTCGCTTATTAGAAATCATATTTTTAATAACAGCGAATTTACAGAGGTCGCTACCTTTGAATCGAGCTTAAAAGCTATTGACTATGCCATCTTACTATTTACCAATGTACTGGCAATTATTTTTACTTTAGGACTTGCCTACCCATGGGCTAAAGTACGCAGAGCAAAGCTGTTAGCATCGGTTACAGAGGTCACTATTTATAGCGGTGCGCTTTCGTTGATTGATGTTGCACAAAATGAGCAGTCATCATTTGCTGAAGAAGCTGCCAATGTGTTTGATATTGATATTTCACTCACCTAATGAGTAATTATCCTATTTTTGGCTGTTATTATTACCCTAATAGCAGTCAGCATATTAAAAGCTATGCACACCTTTCCCATGAGCAAATAACACTTGTTGACTCTGAGAATACGACGTTACTTTCATCAACAATAGACGATTGCCAGCTTGATAGTCCGCTACCGGGCATGGCGTCTGAGTTAATTTTTGCTAACGGTGGTCGATTTATTCCTCAAGATGTAGAATTTAGGTGGCCATTCGCGCTTAAAAAGCATGGGCTGAGTGAACGCTTAGAAAAAAATAAAGTCCTTATTGTTGCATCCGTGCTGCTAATTCCCCTATTGCTTTGGTTAATTTTATACCGCTTAATACCATCAGTAGCCGTATATAGCGTTAACATAGCACCTGCCTCGACAATTGAAACGATGGGAGAGCAAACGCTCAGTGTGATAGAAAAAGTCGCATTAGAACCTTCTCAACTTTCTACTAATAAGCAATCAGAAATACAGCAACAATGGCGTTTAATGCTTAACTCACTCAATTTAGACAGTGCAAAATTTAGACTCTCTTTTTATCAGTCAGATTATTTTTCAGCTAATGCGTTTGCTCTTCCTAATGGGCGGGTTGTTGTGACTGACGAACTTGTTGAGCTATTAAAGAATGAACCTGATGCCCTGCGTGCTATTTTACTTCATGAAATTGGTCATGTTCAGCACCATCACAGCATTCGCCTTGCAGCACAAGCTGCAGCGAGCACCGTTGTATTTGCAGTTATTTTTGGTGATTTAGAAGGGATATTAGAGGTCGTGCTTGGCTCTGGTTCATCTTTTTTACAACAAGCGTTTTCACGAGATATGGAACAAGAGGCCGATGAATATGCTATTAAAAATCTTTTAAAATTAGGATATTCTAACCACGACTTTGCTGATGCAATTGAAGCACTGGAAAATAATTTAAAAGCACAAGAGGCGACCCTTGATGATACTTGGTTAAAGTATTTATCAACGCACCCAAGCTCTCAAGAGCGAATAGAATATGCGAGGCAATATAAACCACTATGACCCCTGAACTGAATTTATTGTTATTAGTCATCATTATGATAACGCTTGGCTACGGGTTTATTTATCCGCGCTTTGCAGGCAGCAGCTTTAAAAAGGTATCGGTACAAGATTTATTTGCAACAGGTATTACGCTATTAATTGCATCTCGCCTTTATTACAACTCGGGCGTGCAATTTAGCTGGTTACTATTTGAAGTTAATTGGTTTTGGTTTACTTTTTTAACTTACGTAATAATCGAAATTCCGGTGTTTATTATTTATGCTAAAAAGCACAATATGCAGTTTTCATAGTACTCTTATTTTATGTAAAAGATCCACCTTCTAAAGAAGGTGGCTTTGAATTAGCCCCCTAAAAGGGGGCGTTGTTTACTCCAGAGTTAAC
>NZ_JBEOOG010000092.1:0-14382 GCF_040308965.1 Pseudoalteromonas sp. MER144-MNA-CIBAN-0113 | reverse complement strand
TGACCGCTGACCGCTGACCGCTGACCGCTGACCGCTGACCGCTGACCGCTGACCGCTGACCGCTGACCGCTGACCGCGAACTGATCTTTTAGATCTCGACTATTGAATATAGGATCTCAGCGCGTTTTCATGCTAGAATTTGCGCAATTTTTTTGTACTAGATAAGTAGCACTGTAATGATCTTAGATGATATTCGCATCGTTTTAGTTAACACCTCACATTCTGGCAATATTGGTTCAGCGGCGCGCGCCATGAAAACCATGGGATTATCAAAGTTATACCTTGTTGATCCAGCCTGTGAAATAGACAGCCATGCTAGTGCGCTTGCTGCTGGTGCGACTGATGTACTAGGTAATGCTGTTATTGTTGATAGCGTTGCAGATGCGATTGCTGACTGTGCATTAACGATTGGTACTAGCGCCCGCTCGCGTACATTGTCGTGGCCTATGGTAGAGCCGAGAGAATGTGGTGAAAAGCTTGTTGGCGAAGCCGTAAACGGCCCTGTAGCGCTTGTGTTTGGCCGTGAAAACAGTGGGTTAACTAATGAAGAATTACAACTGTGTAATTACCATGTGTGTATTCCTGCTAACCCAGAATACAGCTCGCTAAATTTAGCCATGGCAGTACAAACCTTATGCTATGAAACGCGTATGGCGTTTTTAAATCAACAGCCTAAAGCGGAACAAGAAGAAGACGACACCCTATATCCATCGTCTAAACAAACAGAGCTGTTTTACGAACATCTTGAAGACACCTTGTTTAAAACAGGCTTCATCATTAAGCAGCACCCAGGCATGGTAATGACTAAGCTACGTCGCTTGTTTAATCGTGCTCGCCCTGAAGATGCTGAAATGAACATATTACGAGGTATTCTTACCTCAATTAATAAGTCTATAAAATAGCAATTAGTTATAAATAGCGCCCTTTATTGCTCTACTAATACTTGACTAAATTACTCAGGTAATTACAATAGACCCAATACTTGACCAAAACAGTCGGGTATTGCAAGTTTATCGGCTGGCATTCGAGGCTAGCCAATCAGGATAATACTTGACTAATCTACTCTGGTAATTAAAATTTGCACTCTTTTGTGCGGGGGGCGTTATGAAGTTAACATCAAAAGGCAGATACGCCGTTACAGCCATGCTGGATGTTGCACTACATGCAAATATAGGCCCTGTAGCGCTTGCAGATATTTCGCAGCGCCAAGAAATTTCTTTGTCTTATCTTGAGCAATTATTTGCCCGTTTACGTAAAAATGGGCTAGTGAGTTCTGTTCGAGGTCCTGGTGGGGGCTATTTACTAGGACGTGAGGCCGATGTAATTTCAGTTGGCGATGTTATCAATGCGGTAGATGAATCTGTTGACGCTACACGGTGTCAGCGAAGCAATACTGGTTGTCAAAGTGGTATGCGTTGTTTAACCCATACATTGTGGTCAGATTTAAGCGCACGAATTGAAGAATTTTTAAATAATATTACCTTAGCTGAACTGGTTGAAAAGTCGGACGTTAAAGCGGTCGCTCTTCGCCAAGAAAACAGCGTTAATGATGCAATTAAGCAGTTGGAAAATATTCAAGTAAGCTGTCAACTTTAAGGTTGACCTGCAGCGGAGAGAGAAATGAAGTTACCGATTTATTTAGATTACGCAGCAACTACGCCTGTTGACGAACGAGTTGCCAAAGAAATGATGCAGTGCCTGACTATGGACGGTAATTTTGGTAATCCAGCATCGCGTTCACACCGTTTTGGTTGGCAAGCTGAAGAAGTCGTTGACCAAGCACGTACTGACATTGCTGATTTAATTAATGCAGACCCACGTGAAATTGTATTCACATCGGGTGCAACAGAATCAAATAACCTTGCTATTAAAGGTGCAGCTCAGTTTTACAAGAAAAAAGGTAAGCATGTTATTACCGCTAAAACTGAACACAAAGCGGTTATCGACACATGTCGTGAACTTGAGCGTCAAGGGTTTGAAGTAACCTACATGGACGTTGAAGAAAACGGCCTACTTGATCTGCAAAAATTAGCAGACACCATGCGTGACGACACCGTGCTTGTAAGCATCATGCATGTAAATAACGAGCTAGGTGTAATCCAAGATATCGCTACAATTGGTGAAATGTGTCGCGAACGTAAAATTATGTTCCACGTAGATGCGGCACAAAGCGCGGGTAAAGTTTTAATCGATGTGCAACAAACCAAAGTAGATTTTATGTCATTCTCGGCGCACAAAGTATACGGCCCTAAAGGCGTAGGTGCTTTGTATGTTCGTCGTAAACCACGTGCACGTTTAGAAGCACAAATGCACGGTGGCGGCCATGAACGTGGCATGCGTTCTGGTACATTAGCAACTCATCAATTAGTGGGTATGGGTGCAGCATTTAGAATTGCAAAACAAGATTTTGAAAAAGATCACGCACACATCAGTGCGTTGCGTAAACGCCTAATCGACGGCATTTTAACAGATATGGACGAAGTGTACTTTAATGGCACGCAAGACCAATCAGTACCTGGTATTGTCAACATTAGCTTTAACTTTGTTGAAGGTGAGTCGTTACTAATGGCCGTTAAAGATATTGCGGTATCGTCAGGTTCAGCCTGTACATCTGCAAGTTTAGAGCCTTCTTACGTATTACGTGCATTAGGTCGCAACGACGAGCTAGCGCACAGCTCAATTCGTTTTAGTATTGGCCGTTTTACAACCGAAGAAGAGATTGATTACACCGTTGAGCTAATGAAAAACTCGATTGGCCGTTTACGTGAAATGTCTCCTCTTTGGGAAATGCACCAAGAAGGTGTTGATTTAGATTCAGTTGAATGGGCGCACCACTAATTAGTGGAGCCCATACCTAGCAGGTAGTGAGGATAGAATTATGGCTTACAGTGATAAAGTAATCGACCACGTAGAAAACCCACGTAACGTAGGTGCTCTAGATAAAAACGATCCGTCAGTGGCAACGGGTATGGTAGGCGCACCAGCATGTGGTGACGTAATGAAATTGCAAATTAAAGTATCGGCAGACGGCGTTATTGAAGATGCAAAATTCAAAACGTACGGCTGTGGTAGCGCAATTGCTTCATCTTCGCTGGTAACAGAGTGGGTTAAAGGCAAAACATTAGACGAAGCTGCGACTATCAAAAATACCGATATCAGCGCAGAGCTAGAATTACCACCAGTGAAAATTCACTGCTCAATTTTAGCCGAAGATGCAATTCAAGCAGCAATTGCAGATTACAAAAGCAAACATACAAACTAAGAGATATTCATGGCAGTGACATTGACAGATGCGGCAGCAAACCGCGTACAATCATTTTTAGCAAACCGTGGTAAAGGCATTGGCCTGCGAGTTGGCATTAAAACGACGGGCTGTTCAGGTCTTGCTTATGTTCTAGAGTTTGTTGATGAGCTAAACGATGACGATGAAACATTTGCGGCCAAAGGCGTTACCTTAATTGTTGACGCTAAAAGCTTAGTTTATATCGACGGCACCGAGCTCGACTACACTAAAGAAGGTTTAAATGAAGGGTTTAAATTTAATAACCCTAACCAAGCCGATGAGTGTGGCTGTGGCGAAAGCTTTACCGTTTAAGCTCAAACTTGTTTTAAGATATAAATAAGCCCTGCCAGTTAATGTAGGGCTTTGTCATTTGTGAGAAGTTATGCGTTATTTTGAGTTATTTGCAATACCGGTTGACTACAATATTGACTTAGCAATGATCAACAAGCACTACTTAGAACTTCAACGTGCTGTACACCCTGATCGTCATGCTAATGCCAGCAGTCGTGATAAATTAATGGCCGTACAAAGTACCGCTGAAATTAATGACGCATTACAAACACTTAAGCATCCGGTTAAACGTGCTGAATATATGTTGAGTGAGCTGGGCGTTGATATTCGCGCTGAGCAGCAAACACTGCAAGATCCCATGTTCTTGATGCAACAAATGGAACTGCGCGAAGAGCTTGAAGAACTTCCCTCTGCAAGTGATCCAGATATCGCTATTGCTAATTTTGAGTCGCAAATAAAGCAATTAAAAGCCCAGTATAGCAACGAATTAGCTGAGCAACTTGCAAGCAACGATGAGCAACAATATCAACACGCTGCTGACAACATTCGCAAATTAAAATTTGTATATAAGTTACAAGACGAACTTGAACGCATTGAAGACAGTTTATTTGACGATTAATTACTTGCTGCAAAGCGAGCAACACGAGTTTAAAGAGCATTATGGCATTATTGCAAATTGCTGAGCCGGGGCAGAGCGCGGCACCACATGAACACAAATTAGCCATTGGAATTGATTTAGGCACTACAAATTCATTAGTGGCAACCGTACAAAGCGGCGAAGCACGCACTATTACTGATGAGTCAGGCGAAGCGATGTTACCCTCAGTGGTTCGTTATCAAGCTGGCGGCATTACCGTGGGTAATGATGCAATGCAAGCAGCTACACTCGATCCGGTTAATACGCTTATTTCAGTGAAGCGCTTTTTAGGTAAAACGCAAACCGAAATAGAACAAAGCTATGGCCAACTGCCTTATCAGTTTTGCGATGATGATGGTGCATTGGCTATCGAAACGGCTGCGGGAAAAATCAGCCCAGTTAAAGCCTCAAGTCATATTTTAAATGCTTTAAAAGTACGCGCTGAGCAAAGCTTTGGTAATCAAGATATTTTAGGGGCAGTGATTACGGTACCAGCTTATTTTGATGATGCACAGCGTCAAAGCACCAAAGATGCGGCTGAGCTTGCCGGTATTAATGTACTGCGCTTACTAAACGAGCCTACTGCCGCTGCCGTTGCTTACGGTTTAGATTCAGGGCAAGAAGGTATTATCGCCGTTTATGATTTAGGGGGCGGTACCTTTGATATTTCTATTCTGCGTCTTAATAAAGGCGTGTTTGAAGTGCTGGCCACCGGTGGCGATTCAAGCCTAGGCGGCGACGACTTTGACTCATTATTAGTTGATTACCTAAAACAAGAAACCGGCGTGACAAGCTTATCTCCTTCGGTATTACGCTTATTCATTAATAAAGCCAAAGCCTGTAAAGAAGCACTCAGCCAATACGAAAAAGTGAATGTTGGCCTTGAGTTTGACGATGAAAAATACATGGTTGAAGTAACGCGAGAAAAATTTAATGAGCTCGCTATGCCACTGGTTAAAAAAACGCTCCGCTCATGTCGTCGTGCAGTAAAAGATGCCGGTATTGAAAACCAGGAAGTATTACAAGTTGTAATGGTTGGTGGTTCAACTCGTATGCCATTAGTGCGTACTCAAGTCGGTGAATTTTTTGATAAACAGCCACTAACTTCAATTGACCCTGATCGCGTTGTTGCACTGGGTGCAGCATTACAAGCTGACGTATTAATTGGTAACAAGCCAGATTCAGACATGTTATTACTTGATGTGTTACCGTTGTCATTAGGCCTTGAAACAATGGGTGGCTTGGTTGAAAAAATCATTCCACGCAATACCACGATTCCGGTTGCGCGTGCGCAAGAATTTACTACGTTTAAAGATGGTCAAACGGCCATGTCGTTGCATGTATTACAAGGTGAACGTGAACTGGTTGACGATTGTCGATCGCTGGCAAAGTTCAGCTTAAAAGGTATTCCTCCTATGGCGGCGGGGGCGGCGCATATTCGCGTTACCTTTAAAGTAGACGCTGATGGTTTACTAAGCGTATCAGCCATGGAAAAATCAACCGGCGTTCAAGCAGAAATACAAGTAAAACCGTCGTTTGGTTTGTCTGACGACCAAGTTGCTAATATGCTTAAAGAGTCGATGAGTAACGCTAAAGGCGACATGCAAGCGCGTATGCTTAAAGAGCAACAAGTTGAAGCGCTTCGTGTAATAGAAGCAATGGAAGCCTCTTTAGCAGCTGATGGCGATTTACTTGAGCCTGAGCAACTAGCGGCGCTAAAAGTGGAAATAAACGAACTTGCAAAAGTACGCGAGAGTGCACAAGAGCCAAGTGAAATTAAAGCAGCCATTGAAAAAATGGACAATGCGAGTAGTGATTTTGCCGCGCGTAGAATGGATGCATCAATTAAAAAAGCCTTAACAGGCCAGTCAGTAGACAATATATAAGAGAGATTAGAATGCCACAAATTGTTTTTCTTCCCCATCCGGAGTTGTGTCCTGACGGTGCAGCAATAGAAGCGCCCGCTGGCGAAACGGTACTTGATATCGCGCTTAAAAATGGCATTAGCATTCCTCATGCCTGTGAAAAATCATGTGCATGTACAACGTGTCATTTAGTGATCCGTGAAGGTTTTGACTCATTAGATGAAAGTGATGACCTAGAAGATGACATGCTAGATAAAGCATGGGGTTTAGAGCCTGAATCTCGCTTAGGTTGCCAAGCAATTATCAGAGATGAAGACTTAGTGGTTGAAATACCTAAGTACAATCTCAATATCGTTAATGAAGAACACTAGTTTTTAATTAATGACTATCATATTAAAAGCCGCTGTTTGATACAGCGGCTTTTTTGTTTTAGGCGAAGATTTATGCCGCGCAGACAAATCTTTTGTAGACGTAGAGCTTTCTCAAGTTAGCCTTGCAGCGGCTCATTGTTTGATTTTTTAGTGATTTATTCACCACAGAGGGCACAAAGTTCACAGAGAAAGTGAGCAAAGGCAAAGGTTTAGTGTTATTTACCTTAACCCCTCGGTGTAGCGCGAAGCGCCTTTGTATTCTCTGTGGTGTAAATATTTTGTAGGCGGGGCTTTACGCCGAGCAGAAGTAGCAGCGGGTTTACCCCGCGTCTTTTTAAAGGTTAAAGGCGAAAGGCAAAAGGTTACGAGCGGCGGGCTGCGAGACGCGGGTAAATTAAAATAGCCTGTAGGCGGGGCTTTACGCCGCGCAAATGTGGTTAAAGGTAATAAAATTATGCACAAAGAGGTTAAGAGACGCTGCGCTTTTAGAGGAAGTGATAAAACAATTAATCACTCAGGCTAATGGTTAGTGCTTTCTCATTTTCTTCTCATTCACTTCTCTTTGTGCATATGCTTTTTAAAGCGGTTTTATTCCGCGTTTGTTAGTAATTTTATTTACCACAGAGATTACAGAGTGCGCAGAGGAAGTGAATAAATACAAAGGTTGAAGGTAAAGGGTTACGGGCGGCAGGTAAATTAAAATTAAAAAGTCTTGTAGCGTTAACCACAAGGCTTTTTTAATTTATCGAAGCCCGAAGCCCGAAGCCCGAAGCCCGAAGCTCGAAGCTCAAGGCTCAAGGCCCGAAGCCCAAAACCCAAAACCCATTTCGGAGGTATATTTTGAGTGATCTTATTTTTTCAGACTCGTTTATTAACGGTGAATTTTATCAAACTAGCTCACGCTTTAGCGTTGATGATCCGGCCACCGAACAAAGTATTGTTGATGTAAGTGATATTGATGAGCAAGGCGTAAAAAATGCCATAACAGCAGCGCAAGGCGCTTTTGTAAAATTAAAAGCCACCAATGCGACCGAGCGAAGCGAAACCCTGATACGTTGGTATGATCTAGTAATAAAGCACAAACAAACCCTTGCTACCCTCATGACTAAAGAGCAGGGGAAACCGCTTAAAGAATCTCTTGGTGAAATAGATTATGGCGCCGGTTTTATTAAATGGTTTGCAGAGGAAGCTAAACGCAGCTACGGCGATGTGATCCCCGCCACCGATAACAGTCATCGTTTAACTAGCTTTAAGCAACCTATTGGCGTGGTAGCAGGTATTACGCCTTGGAACTTTCCTGTTGCTATGGTGACTCGAAAAGTCGCGCCGGCTTATGCCGCAGGTTGTAGTTTTATACTCAAACCTTCTGAGCACACACCATTATGCGCTATTGCTTTAGCTTATTTAGCTGATCAGGCGGGCTTTGTTAAAGGTGCATTTAATGTGCTTGTGTCACAAGATGCCAAAAAGGTGGGCAAAATGCTGACAGACTCAGAGGTGGTACGTAAGTTTACTTTTACTGGCTCTACCGGTGTAGGTAAGCAGTTACTCTCTCAATGTGCATCTACAATAAAGCGTACTTCAATGGAATTGGGGGGAAATGCCCCGTTTATAATATTTGATAATGCTGATATTGACGATGCGATTGATGGATTAATGGCGGCCAAATTTAGAAACTCAGGACAAGCTTGTGTTGCAGCAAATCGTATTTTTATTCAGCGTAATATATTAAATGACGTGCTTGAAAAAATTACACCCAAAGTCGCTGCGCTCAAAGTTGCGAACGGTTTTGATGAAAATGCCGACATAGGGCCGCTTATTTACCCCAAAGCAAAAGAGAAAGTGCAACAACTGATTAAAGACGCTCTTGATAAAGGCGCTACCCTAATTGGAGATAACAGCAATTTAGGTGGCAGTTTTCAAAACCCATTAATAGTCACCAATGTCACTACACAAATGGATATTTATCACGAAGAAGTCTTTGGTCCTGTATTAACGGTGATCCCATTTGATGAAGAAAGCGAAGTACTTGCGCTTGCTAATGACGTCCCTTATGGGTTAGCTGCGTACTTTTATAGCCAAAACATTAAACAAATCTATCGTATAAGCGAAGGGCTAGAGTTTGGCATGGTAGGTGTAAATGAGGGCGTTATATCAAACCCTGTTGCCCCGTTTGGTGGTGTAAAGCAATCAGGTCTTGGTCGTGAAGGCGGGCATCAGGGTTTAGATGAGTACTTAGAAGAAAAATACGTATGTATTAAGGTGTAATGATAAAGACTGTTCCGATGAGTTAATGGTTGTAAGATAAAACCCGGTTAAATGTTGCTAGATAATGGGCTAAATGTTACCTTTTTAATATATATTTTTCGTAACAAAATAGTAAAAAAATTTCTATAAGTAGAAATACCCCCGTGTGTAAATGCCACCATTTGGTGGCATTTTTTTTAGCCCCTTTTTTGGCGAACCTTATCGCTTTGGTCTAAAATTACTCTATAAGCAGTGATTGGTGTTTAAACTTTGTATATAAGCTTAAAATAAAGTAATAACTATTCTCGTTTGTTTTTGTGGGTTTTTGTAACCTTATGTTTTTAAATGTATATTTTTACTAAGCTGAGGTGTAATATGAAGTTTCAGGCTCTTTTGAACTGTTAGAATATAGTAATAATGTATAATTGTGTTTTATACATTTATAAATTAACATCCCGCAAATTCACCCATTAAAAAATAATGAAGCACCCACTATGAGTAGAAGAAATCAAGCAACGGTAGACCAGGAAGTTTCGTTTGGCATTGACGAAGAATTAGTTTCTACAACAGATTTACGAGGGGTTATCACCTATGCAAATGATAGCTTTTGTAAAGTTTCAGGGTATACCATCAATGAGTTAAAAGGGAAAAACCATAATATGGTTCGTCACCCAGATATGCCACCTGCGGCATTTGGTGATATGTGGTCTAATTTAAAAAGCGATACCGCATGGCGAGGAGCTGTAAAAAATAGATGTAAAGATGGGCGTTATTACTGGGTTGATGCATTTGTTACCCCTATTTACGAAAACGGTAAAAAAGTAGGTTATCAATCAGTTCGTCAACAACTCCTTCCAGAATATAAACACCGCGCAGAAAAGCTTTACCAACGTTTAAACAACGGTCAATCAATTACGCCTTTAAGTGAAAAATTAGCTGCATTTAAATTGCCTCTATTTATTGGGTGTGCCGCTTTAATTGCTTGGTTAACAAGTTACATGTTCTGGTTATGTTTGCTGTTTGTTCCTCTGCCTTTTGTTATTTTTTATGAAGAGTTAATTCGCTCGCAAAGCAAAATCAAAAAAACCAAAGCAGGCCCAGATAGCGTATCTCGGCATATTTATTCTGGTAGCGATAGCCTCAGCTATAGTGATTTTCAGATTAAATTACTTGAGGGTAAAGTAACGACCATTGTTGGGCGTATTATTGATGGCACTTTAAGCCTTAGCAAAGGAGCTGATTCGCTTAAAGTTTGTGCTGAAGCTGCGCAGGCTGGCGTTGAAAAAGAAGCATCCGAATTACATCAGGTATCGTCTGCCGTTGAGGAAATGGTGCATTCAATTGACGAGGTAGCAAAAAATACCTTAGTTACTAATCAACGAGTGCAACAAGCTCACCAAGATTGTGAGTCAGCAACGCAAGCCATGTCAGGGACAATGCGAGAGGTGTCGTTACTTGCAACTGAAGTTGATAACTCAGCAAGCTCTGCGAGTGAGTTAGCAACAGAGGCTGAAAAAATTGGTGGTATAATGCAAGAGATACAAGGGATTGCCGATCAAACAAATTTACTTGCACTCAATGCCGCTATTGAGGCCGCGCGTGCTGGTGAACATGGCCGAGGTTTCTCGGTTGTTGCTGATGAGGTACGTGCACTCTCAAGCAGAACGCATACCGCCACAGAGCAAATTCAAGTCTCAATATCTGAAATGCAATCTACGCTACTCAACTGGTCAAAAACAATGGAAGCGGGTAAAAACGCGGCAGAGAGTTGTGTGAAAGAAACCCGTAATACCCAAGATATCGTCTCAAAAGTATACGCTGCAATTACTGATATTTCTGATTTAGCAACGCAAATATCAACCGCTGCAGAAGAACAAAGTATGGTATCGCAAGAAATTAGCCGTAATATTTCAAATATTAGTAGCGCATCGTCAGAAAACCTAGCGCAAGCGCATTGTGTAGGTGCTGAGTCTGATGCAATCGAAAAGCACTCTAAAGCATTAGCGTCTCTAGGTCTTTCTTTCAAAGTAGGTTAGTAAAGTGAGCAAGGATAGCAAGCAGTTAGATATAGGTACAGCCTATGATGTATCGTATTCTCAATGTGCAAATTTAAGTGCACAATTGAGAGTACTGCAGCACGAAATTAAAGCCGATTACTTATTTATTGCCTCTGTAAATGAAGATAAATTAGCAACTACGCAGTTGGTTTTACATAACGCAGAGGTCGTTGATAACTTTTCTTATTCGCTAGAAGGCTCGCCTTGTGAACAACTACCTTCAAAAAGTGCGTGTTTTATAACGGATGAATTACAACAACACTACCCTGAAAATAAGCTACTAAAAACTATAAATGCGCAAGCTTACATTGGCGTCTCTATAAGCAATGATGAAGGCCAATTAAGCGGCGTACTGGTTGGTCTTTATTTAAATAGTGATCCAACAATCGAACGCTACCTACCAAGGCTAATTAGCTTTGCTAGTTATACAGCAGTGTTCCTGCAAAAGTGTTTTTTAGAAGATAAATCAAGCTCACAGCAATCACTATTTAGTGCTGTTGAAGCTATGTCGAAGGTAGGCACGTGGGAATATAAAATCTCAACCGGCGAGCTAAATTATTCACCCGAGGTTTATAATATTTATGGCCTTGATAAGCGCAAACCGCTCACAACCACACAAGCGATTGCGCATTATGCTGGTGAAAAAGAGCAAGCGCGTATTCGTGATTTTTTTAATCGTTTGCAAACACATGGCCTTCCTTATTGTGAAGACTTTGAGTTTGTAGATGCTCATGGCAATAAAAAGTGGGTACGGACGAGTGGTCACCCTGTTTTTAATGATGATCATCAGGTTGTTAAAGTGCATGGTGCTTTTGAAGATGTCACTTTAGAGTATGAGTTAAAGGCCAAGGTTGATGATAAAAATAATCGCCTTGAAGCTATTTTAAATAACTTAAATGATGCAGTGATCACTATTAATCAGCAAGGCGTTATTGTTCACTGTAACTCAACCGCATTAACTATGTTTGGCTATAAGCAAAATGAAATGCTTGGCTTGTCGATTAACAACTTAATGCCTGAGCCTTATGCATCTAAGCATCACTCGTATATGCGAAATTATGAGCAAACAGGTGAGGCTAAAATTATTGGTGTTGGTAGGCAACTACCTGCAAGAAAAAAAGACGGCACTATTTTTCAAATAGAATTGTCACTTACCAAAGCAGTTAATGAGCAAAGCGTTGAATATATTGGTGTAGTTAGAGATATTAGTGAAAAACTCAAAGCGCAAGATACCATTTATAATTTAGCTTATTCAGATCCCATAACAGGATTAAAAAATAAGCGGTGGTTTGAGCGCGAATGCAGAAGTTTACTTCAAAGTGCCAGCATTAATAATGGCTATATATATGCTGCATTATTAGATATGGATAAGTTAGCGCAATTTAACTTTAAGTACGGTATTGAGGCGGGCAACGAAGCACTCATTTTAACGGCTAAAAAACTATCAAATGCGGTACAGGGCGAGTACAAGCTATACAAAAGCGGAGTCGATTCTTTTTTAATTATAAGCGCCAATATAAGTAATGACTTATCCTACCTAGAGCAACAACAACCAAGTATAGACTCTAAAATATTAGCGCTAGATAACTTCTCACATAAGATCAGTGATCTTGATGTGGTACTAAGCGCCTCGTTGGGCAGTACAATTATTAATGCGAGTAGAGACTCCTATAGCTCTATGTTTGATAAGTTGGAATACGCACTAAAACAAGCCAAAAAGTTGTCTCCTTTTGGTTATTACTTTGCAGATTTAGATGCATTAAAACGTTACGAACGTACCAATAAAATTCGTTACTTACTAATAAATGTTGATAAAAGTGATGAATTAACACTGGTACTACAGCCACAATTTATTAATGAAAATACCTTTAATTCAGCCGAAGCATTATTACGTTGGGATTCTGAGGAATTAGGCGTAATAAGCCCTGGGGAATTTATACCCCTAGCAGAAGAGAGTGAAGCCATTATTAAAATTGGCGATTGGGTGGTTGATCAAGTATGTAAGTTGCTGCATGAAGTCAGCCGAGCAGGAAAAAACACCTGTATTGCCGTTAACATTAGCGCTAAACAAATTGTAGCCCCCGATTTTACAGAGAAATTGCTCGCCAGTGTTCATAAGTGGCAAGTGTCACCACGTAACTTAGTGATTGAGCTGACCGAAACGACTTTAGTGTCAGACATCGAACTAGTAAAAGAGACTATGCTTGAACTTAATAAAAAGGGCTTTAGGTTTTCAATTGATGACTTTGGAACGGGTTATTCAAGCCTGAGTTATTTGAAAGAGTTGCCAATTTCTGAGCTTAAAATAGATAAATACTTTGTCGATGGCATTATGGATACTGATGATAATTCAAGTAAAACTATTGTGAATATGATCATCGACATGGCCAGTGCTTTAGGCGTAAACAGCGTTGCTGAAGGCGTTGAGGAACCTGCGCAGTTTAATTATTTAAAGCAGCGCGGTTGCAACTTATTTCAAGGCTATTTATTTTCAAAGCCACTGCCTATTGCACAGTGGAAAGAACGCCTTTAATAAACGGCAACGGAGCGCGGGCAACGGGCAACGAGTTTCGGGGAACCACCGCGTTTTAATTGTTTTGTAGGCGGGGCTTTACGCCGCGCACATGTAACTTTCTTAAAGATTAAAGGCGAAAGGTTACGAGCGACGTGGCGCGGGTAAATTAAAATTTTTTGTAGACGTAGAGCTTGCTCACGTTAGCCGCAGGGCGGCTTATTGTTATATTTTTTAGTTATTTTATTTACCACAGAGGTAAAGAGAACACAGAGGAAGTGATTAGGTGCTAGGGAAGTGACTAGGTGTTAGGACTTATAGCCCGAAACCCGCTATCCGTAGCTCTTCTCTGTGTAGCGCGTAGCGCCTCGGTGTTCTCTGTGGTAAAAAATATTTTTGGCGGGGCTTTACGCCGCGCACATGTAACTTTTTTAAAGGTTAAAGGCGAAAGGTTACGAGCGACGTGGCGCGGGTAAATTAAAATATTTTGTAGACGTAGAGCTTGCTCACGGTAGCCGCAGGGCGGCTTATTGTTATATTTTTTAGTTATTTTATTTACCACAGAGGTAAAGAGAACACAGAGTAAGAGATTAAAGTGACTAGGTGCTAGGACTTATAGCCCGAAACCCGTTACCCGCAGCCGTGGCTTTTCTCGGTGTATCAAAATAAACTATAATTTTATTTTTAATAATGAAGTTATGAATTAACTTTAGATATTACTGAGGATACTTAGAAAATAGTGGGGCGATTGACGGGGCTCGAACCCGCGACAACCGGAATCACAATCCGGGGCTCTACCAACTGAGCTACAACCGCCACTACATACACCTTGTTTGGTGTGGCGCGCATAATACATAATATCCCCATGCTTGTGAAGCAAAAAATCAAAAAAATTAAACTTATTTTAAGTATTCTATATTTAAGCTATTGGCAACGGGCAACGGGCAACGGGCAACGGGCAACGGGCAACGGGCAGCTCGAATCCCTAATCCCGCGAGCGTGTAGCGCCTCGGTGTACTCTGTGGTTCAAAATGGTTTGTAGGCGGGGGTTATCACGCGCAGGTGGTTTTAGGCAATAAACTTATTCACAAAGAGGTTAAGAGACGCTGCGCTTTTAGA
>NZ_JBEOOG010000091.1:0-15160 GCF_040308965.1 Pseudoalteromonas sp. MER144-MNA-CIBAN-0113 | reverse complement strand
TATTCATGGACGCTCCTAACATGATTTGATTTACTTAGTATAGCAAACCAACACAGAAATGGATCAGCGCCATATATGTACAGTTAAGCCTTTTTGCTAGTGCTGCTCTTAATTAGAGTTTAGCAATATTCTTAATTAATAAATTCATCATAGGCCATTAAAGCCCCCGTAATACTCAAAGCTGGATTATCATTATGCTTTGCATCAGGGTTTACTTTACTCCTCCAGCCTAACCAGTTACTAGTATGGCTTACTAAACTTTGCTCTAAGTTATTATACGCCTCAAGCATTAATTTATGCTCAGCCCCGCCAACAGTAAAATATAATAAGGTGGGTCTATAGTAGCTCTGTGTTTGAACTTGTAAAAAGGTATTAAGATGATTTACTACAGTCATATCGTCGTACCAAGCCGCAGGACTAAATGCAAAATAACCATTAAATAGCATTGGTTTGGTATGCAGCGTATATAAAGTAAAACTGCCCCCTGCCGAAAATCCCGTTAATATACGATTTTCAGTTAACCTGTAAGTTAGCCTCTAAATAAGTAATACCAATTCGCTTAATTAAGTGGTCTATTTTGAGGCTGGAAAAACGAGTTGATAGCTAGGCAAATAATTCGCTATTTAGTTGTTCTAAATGAAAGTTTTTTAACACAGGTAGCGACACGTTTAGCCCCGCAAAATAATTAAGTATTATTGCGGATTGGTATAAGTAGCTCCTGCTCTATAAAAGCTAAAAACAAATCAGCTTTACCAAAAATTTCGGGCGAAGTTTCATGTTTAGGCCGAGGATTTGTATTAACGTCTTTCCTTGCATAAGGTGGTACTAAATCACGATTTCGAGTATCGATAAAAAACTGATTAGGTATAGCAACTAAAATAGCCTCATTTAATATGCTTTCAGTATTTAATGCTTTTAGTGCCTTA
Source organism: Pseudoalteromonas sp. MER144-MNA-CIBAN-0113 (assembly GCF_040308965.1). Classification (NCBI taxonomy): domain Bacteria; kingdom Pseudomonadati; phylum Pseudomonadota; class Gammaproteobacteria; order Alteromonadales; family Pseudoalteromonadaceae; genus Pseudoalteromonas; species Pseudoalteromonas sp. MER144-MNA-CIBAN-0113. The sequence continues at coordinate 14,234 of NZ_JBEOOG010000091.1, read as the reverse complement.
TCCCAATTAGCTAAATTAAAATTACCATCTGTTTTTATAATAAGTGGATACGCTTTATTTTTGTCAAAATCATCGGGTAATCTTATAAAAACCTTACGAGACTCATTAAGCACTTTCGAATCTAAGGTGACATCAACAAAGTCTGAAACAATATTTTGATAATAACTAAACCCAGTTATTGCAAACCCAAATACACTAACAGTAAACAAAACATTTAAAATAATCGCTTTTTTAATTCTCATGCGCCATCCATTTTAGTTAATTGCTTATGCCATACACCGTTATTAAGTTGCTGCTTAAATACAAAGCCAAGTTTAGTAAGCAAGTTATAACAGCGTACGTTTTTACCATGAATTTCTGCGTATAAGTGCTCAATGTTTAAAGAGTTATGCACCTCACTGACAAAGCCTTTAAGTACTTCTTGCATTAAGCCTTGCTGCCAATAAAAAGGATCGAGTTCGAAGCCCAAATAAGCACTTTGAGTTTGGCTATTTATGTTATATAAACCACAGGTACCAATTAGGTCGCCAGATATATTATGTTCAATCGCAAGCCGAACCCCTTCACCTTGGTAATAACTCGAGATATCATCTTGAATTAACTGCTTAATATGCTGTTTATTTAGCGGGGTTTTATAATCGTTAAACTCATAAACGAGTGGATTATTTAAAATTGTTAATAGCGCTGCGCCGTGTTTGTGGGTAATTAAACGTAAGGTAACGCGGGGTAATTTTATAGTTTTAAACATGCCTACGCCAAATAAAGTAAACGCGCTTTAAATAGCACTTTATAGAGCGTCATTATTAACTTACCATACCGTATTCACAAGCATTAATTGAGATAAACTATGAGTGACAATTTTAAAGTAATACAACCAACTACTACTGTTTACTGCCCAAAACGTGGTGAAGGTTGGACCCTTACCGGCATTACTAATATTAACGAGTTTACGTCGGTTATGTTTGATGGTGTACGTTACACCTTACCAGCGAGAGAAATTGTAGAGCAGTTGCTGCCTAACCAATTAGCGCGTGAACAGCAAAATAGCTAAATTAAACAAAATTTATCACTTAACTATATGTACACAGTTTTCTGGTAATGGGCTTAAGTTTTGATTTTCTGGGGTATTAGCAGCAACTTTAAAGCCTAGCTTTTTATAAGCCGATACTGCTGCTAGGTTGTTTTTATAAACAAACAATGAGCAATCATTAACATTTAAGTTTAATTGCCCATGTTTACATAATGCTTTAATTAGGGTGGCTGCAATTCCCCCCCCCTTTGTATAGGGTTTACTATTAAACGCGCCAAATGACATTTGTTTTTTTGTTGATAATATTGCCCAAAAGCGAGTAATACGTTTTGTTGTCCAACCAATACAAAAGAAGTCGAGACATCAAGGTTTAAGTCTTCAATAAAAGTCTGCGCCGTAAATGGGTACCTAAAGTAAGGGCCAGCCCATTGAGTTATGTCATGTTGATCATTAAACCAACTCATTAGCTCGATAATATGCGTATTATTAAGTGGTTGTAATGTCATTCGCCTTGTTGATTCCTTCAAAACGCTTCATCTTCACTGTATACATTTACATTAAGTTCGTCGTTATCTTCAAATACAACAAACGAAATCGGCTTACAACACACTTGGCAGTCTTCTATGTATTGCTCATCAATATCAGCCACATCAATTAATACTTCTATGGTTTCGCCGCAGTAAGGACAACTAATTGACTTTTCGGTTAACTGGTTCATGATTTCCCCTTTCAAATTTACATAAGGTTATAATTTCACTTTAGTAAACAACCTTATATATGACAATGCTCGTAGAGTGACTTAATAATTCAAATTTAAACAGCGTTAGCTAAAATATTGTTTAACTTAATTATATCAACTAAGCCATGTTGGTTCTGATTTAAAAAATAATCGCATTGCCATAAATTATCCTTAATATGTATCGTGATTGAATAAGCGCCTAACAGCTTATCAAACACCACTTTGGGGGTTTATAACACCCCAAAACGGCGTATATTACATTGCTTAATAATTCCACTAAATAAGTTTAATGTAAACAAGTAATTACGTAGGTGGTAAAACACCCCTTGCTAAAATACACCAAAACGACTTTTAATAATGTTATTAGACAAAACACCAACACTGTATAAATACACAGCATCCATAAATATGCCATTTTCCGCTTACAAAGCACCCAACTAACTGGTTGGTAATTTAGCTCGATGGTTTTAATTTTTGCTGCTGTTTATTATGATGAGCGCACACCCTGCCTTTTTAAATCCATTAAGGTTTTTTCAGTCATTTTATTAAGGATTATCTCATGTCTAGCTATAACGAATCCCCAGAGCAAATTGCACAAGCCACTGAGGGCTATGTGATGCAGCAAACTATGTTGCGTATTAAAGATCCAAAACCATCGCTGGCATTTTATGAAAACGTATTGGGTATGAAGTTGTTAGGTAAGTACGACTTTCCTGGTATGGAATTTACTTTGTACTTTTTAGGCTATGAGCAAGATATGCCAAAAGGCGATGATAAAGAAAAAACTCAATGGGTGTTTCGCCGCCCTGCGCTGATTGAGCTTACCCATAACTGGGGCACTGAAAACGACGACAGCTTTACCGGTTATCACAGTGGTAATGAAGAACCAAAAGGCTTTGGCCATATTGGTATTAGTGTGCCTGATGTATATGCAGCGTGCGAGCGCTTTGCTAAGTATGATGTGGAGTTTGTAAAACAGCCAGACGGTGGCTCAATGAAAGGCCTTGCCTTTATTAAAGACCCAGATGGTTACTGGATTGAAATACTTTCGCCAGAGGGCATTACAGACATTATTCAATCGCAATAAAAAACACTAAACATAAAAAAGCCTGCAAGTGCAGGCTTTTTGTTTACAAGTACTGTGAAAAACTTGAATTTTTTAACGACGTAGTGCGTCTATACGTGCATCAAGCGGTGGGTGAGATGAAAACAACTCAGCCATGCCTTTACCACTGGCAATACCAAAGGCCATCATTGAGCCTTCTAATTGCGATGGGTGGTTTTGCTTTAATCGCTCAAGGGCTGAACGCATTTTGTCTGCGCCTACCAACTGAGCTGCACCGTTATCGGCCGCAAACTCACGTTTGCGGCTGTAATGAGCAACCACTATGCTTGCCAGTACGCCAAATAATATTTGGAATAACATATCGAATAAGAAGTAAGTCCAGCTGCTGCCGCCCTCTTCTTCATCGCTATTTATAAAATTATCTACAATGCCAGCCAGTACTTTTGCGGCAAAAATAACAAAGGTATTAACCACACCTTGAATAAGCGTTAGCGTTACCATGTCGCCATTAGCCACGTGCGATACTTCGTGTGCAAGCACCGCTTCGGCTTGATCTTGACTCATGTTATGTAATAAACCCGTACTTACCGCCACCAGCGAATTATTTTTACTCGGGCCGGTTGCAAACGCGTTCATTTCTGGGCTGTCGTAAGTAGCCACTTCTGGCATGTTAATACCGGCTTTTTTAGCTTGAGCAGCCACAGTGCTTACCAGCCATTGTTCGGTTTCGGTACGAGGTTGGGTGATCACTTGCGCACCGGTTGATTTTTTGGCGATCCATTTCGACATAAATAAAGAAATAAACGATCCACCAAAACCAAATACAGTCGCAATTAGTAAAATTCCGCCAAGGCTACGATGGCTTAAGCCCAGCGCACTCATTATTATTGAAAGCACCACACCTAATACCAACATAACCGCGAGGTTAGTTAATAAAAACAAAAATACACGTTTCATACGAGTTCTCCAAAAATAACATTTATTGCTGAGCGATTTACTATGTTTGATCGGCTTTGAGCAATCACTGCGTTATGACACACTATGTCATAACGTCAGCGCTATTCTGTGACAAACTATGTCACAACACAAGGGTTATTTATGGATTTATGGATAATTTTTCAAGCAGGGTTTTATAAATTTGTAATTTAGGGGGTTGCTCTGTGTATGGGCTAATGGCAAGCAGTGGAAATGGTAAACGTGTTTTCAGTGAATCTAGGTTTGCTTGGTATTCATCCATAGTGGCATCAACTTGGTTTGCAATCCAGCCAATGCAATTAACACCCATACTTTGCATATGTGCTGCAGTGAGTAATGCATGATTTATACAGCCTAGTTTCATCCCTACCACTAATATTACTAGCAGTTGCTCTGCTTTTACCCAGTCGTATAAATACTCGTTATTATTAATAGGTAATGCCCAGCCGCCCGCACCTTCTGTTAACAGGTAATCGGCGCCTTGTTGCTTAACATGTTGATAAGCCATGCTGAGCTTTTCTACTGTTATGTTTAGTCCCGCTTGCTCTGCAGCAATGTGGGGGGCTATTGGCGGCGCAAATGCAAATGGGTTAATTATGTCGTATTTAGCGCTGACTGTGGCACTTTCCATTAGCATTAGCGCATCGGCGTTTACGAGCTGCTCAAACGCCATTTCACACCCAGAGGCTATCGGCTTAAAACCTATGGCGCGCTTTTTATGTTGTGCGAGTAACTTTAATAGCAAACTGGTTACATGGGTTTTACCGGCGTCGGTATCGGTACCGGTAATAAAAAACTGGTTCATGGCATGGCCTTATTATTTTTACTGGGCTTTTTCTAATGATAACAATACCACATGGTAAGATACATGGGCTTTATTGTTTATAAGCGGATAGGCATCACATACTTTTTGCAGCGCTGATTTAGTTAATAAACCACGACGACTTGTAGCATGATTTTGTGTGGTGGCACCAATGGCTTTAATCGATTTTATAGCCGCTAATGCACTGCTGTGCTGATCGGTATAGATGACTTTTTTTGATGCGTTGATCTTAAACCCGGCCTTTTCGACCGATTGGTTTATATTATTATGGCTTGCAAACTGATTAATATGATTATGTGAATCAAGCACTGCAAAGGCGGTTTTGATCTCGTTTAATGACCCTGCAACAACCGCACTAATATAGGCTTGCCCGCCTGGTTTTAATGCTTGGTAAAGCGAGTGCATTAAGGCTTCTAAATTAGCAGACCACTGCAGCGCAAAATTACTAAATAGCACGTCAATACTGTTAGCTTGCAGCGGTAAATTATCCATGTCGGCGCACAGTTTGGGGGTGTTTAAATCACTGCTTTTTAGCATGTTAAAACTTAAATCTATGGCAACAACTTGGCCAAATAATGCCCTTAAAGCCTGAGTATTAACAAGCGGCCCTGCGCCTAGGTCAACACAGAGCTTGCTAGGGTTTGCAGTAATGAGTTTAAATAAATCATTTGCCGCTTGTTTTTGCACATTGGCATGCTGGCTGTAACTGTTTGCTGCTTTTGAAAAGTTATGCGCCGTGGTTTTTTTTAAAGCCTGAGTCGCTAAATACACTGTGGTAGGGATAAGTGGCTTAATTTTAATTGCCTGCGGGCTTATCATGAAATGACCTTTTCTAAGCTACCAACGAGTTGTTTTATATCCTCATGGGTGTGGGCTGCACTTAAGGTAATACGCAAACGCGAGGTATTGTGTAAAACAGTTGGCGGGCGAATAGCCGTTAGCCAAATGCCCTGCTGCTTTAGTTGCTCACTGGCTTTTAACGTTTGCTCGGCGCAGCCTAAAACAATTGGTTGAATCGCGGTGTTAGAGTCCATTAGCGCAATGTGCAGCTCTTTAGCTAGGCGTTTAAACAGCGCAATATTAGCGTTTAATTTGGCTCGCCTGTCGTTGGCGTCTCTTATGCTTTTAATACGCGCCAAAGTATGAGCGGCAATAAACGGTGACATAGCGGTTGAGTAGGTATAATCACGATTAAACTGCAGCATGTAATCTATAAAATGCTGCGAACCTAATACGCACGCCCCACTACTAGCAACCGCTTTACCAAAGGTGATCACTAAAATATCGGGCAAGGTGTCGGCTGCAATTAAGGCTTCACAGCTGCCAAGCCCCGATTTTCCTAAAACACCAAAACCATGGGCATCGTCTATCATTAACCACGCGTTATGCTGCTTTGCTAAGGCAAATAGCGCTTTAATTGGCGCGGTATCACCATCCATTGAAAACACACCCTCAGACACAATGAGCTTATTGCGCGCTTTTGATTTTTCTAGCCGTGAGCGTAAATGGTTTATATCGTTATGGTTAAAACGTATTAACGCGGCGTTGGCGTGTAATGCGCCATCAATTAAACTGGCGTGATTGAGTTTATCTTGAAAAATCGCACTGTGCTGCGCTGTCGCTTTATCTTGAAACAAGGCTTTAATCACACTGCTATTTGCGCTAAAGCCAGAGTTAAACAACATGCCAGCTTCATAACCCAAAGCACTACATAAAGCTTGCTCAAGCGCTTGCTGTGGCTGTTGATAACCCGTCACTAATGCTGAGCTGTGGCTACCGAGTAATGGCGCGCTGGTTAACTCTACTGGCGAATCGCCAAATCCTAAATAATCGTTACTCGCAAAGTTAAGGTAGGTTTTATCATTAACCGTAATAGTGCGCGCCGTTGCGCTTTGCACTACATAGCGTTTACGCAATAGCTGTTGTGCTTTGCGTTCATCTAAATGAGTGTTTATAAATTCAAATGACATAAATGCTTTAACCTTCAACGCGATACTTTAAACCATTACCATAGTACTGAGCACTTTACGCTTCGTAAAACAATTCTGCGGTTGCTTTATCAGCCACTTGCGATGACAAAGACGCAGCAACGGCTTCATCTGAATAATCGTGGCGTGTTTCTGGGTTCATCCCGAGCTTTTTAATTAATTGCATGTCGGCATCGGCTTCTGGGTTTTCGGTAGTAAGAAGTTTATCACCATAAAATATAGAGTTTGCACCGGCAAAAAAGCACATTGATTGCATTTGCTCGTTCATTGCAGTGCGCCCTGCTGATAAACGTACGTAGCTATGGGGCATCATAATACGTGCTGTGGCAATGGTACGAATAAACTCAAACTGATCTAAGTCATCAACGTTTTCAAGCGGTGTCCCTTTTACCTTTACTAGCATATTAATTGGCACGCTTTCGGGCTGCTGGGGTAAATTAGCCAACTGCATTAATAAGCCATAGCGGTCGCTTGCTTGCTCACCCATACCGACAATACCGCCGGAGCATACTTTCATACCAGCGTCTCGCACATTGCCTATAGTATCAAGGCGGTCTTGAAAGGTACGAGTTGATATAATTTGCTCATAGTATACAGGTGAAGTGTCGAGGTTGTGGTTATAGTAATCAAGCCCTGCACTGCGCAGTTCATGGGCTTTTTCGTTATTTAACATGCCTAAAGTCATACAGGTTTCAAGGCCAAGGGCTTTTACTTCTTTTACCATTTGCGAAATGTATGGCATGTCTCTGTCTTTTGGATCTGACCATGCAGCCCCCATACAAAAACGGGTAGCGCCTTTTTGTTTTGCTAACCGCGCTTGCTCTACCACTTTTTCTACTTCTATTAGGCGCTCGCGTTCTAAATCAGTTTTGTAATGCCCTGATTGCGGGCAATATTTACAGTCTTCTGGGCAGGCACCGGTTTTAATAGATAACAACGTAGAAATTTGTACTTCGTTTGGATTAAAATTAGCGCGATGCACAGAGGCGGCTTTAAATAATAAATCGTTAAATGGCATTTCAAATAAGGCTTTTACTTCCTGATGGGTCCAATCGTGTCGAACTGTTGCAAGCTCCATAATACTCTCTTTTATTTTTTGCTCTTGGTGTTATTGGCTTAGAATACGTATTGCCGTACCATTGTCAACGAAGCCCACTTAGTTAAAGTTTACATATGATTAATAAACAAACGATAGACCTTGATTTTGATCGTCAGCACATTTGGCATCCCTACACCTCAATGACTCAACCTATTCCGGTTTACCCCGTAACGCATGCAAGTCACAACCTTATTCACTTAGAAACGGGCGAACAACTTATTGACGGTATGGCCTCATGGTGGAGTGCTATTCACGGCTATAACCATCCGGTTTTAAATGAAGCGATGCACGCCCAAATAAATAAAATGAGCCATGTAATGTTTGGTGGCATAATCCACCAGCCGGCAGTAGAGCTCTGTAAAAAGCTGGTAGCGATAACGCCAGAGGGATTAACAAAGGTGTTTTTAGCCGACAGTGGCTCAGTAAGTGTGGAAGTAGCTATAAAAATGGCGCTGCAATATTGGTTAAGCCAAGGGGTTACAACAAAACAAAAATTAATGACCCCGTTCAAAGGCTACCATGGCGATACGTTTGCAGCGATGAGTGTGTGCGATCCGGTTAATTCTATGCATAGCTTGTACTCTGGCTTTTTACCTGAGCATGTATTTGTACCTGCACCTGTTAGCCAATTTCATGACGAGTTTAATCAAGCCGAGGCGGATGAACTAGAACACTATTTTTTAAAACACCACCAGCATGTTGCCGCCTTTATTATTGAACCCATAGTACAAAACGCGGGAGGAATGAACTTTTATCATCCTGAATATTTAGCCTGTGTGCGCAAGTTATGTACTCAATACGATGTATTGCTCATTTGTGATGAAATTGCCACAGGCTTTGGCCGTACTGGTAAAATGTTTGCTGTAGAGCACGCCAATGTACAGCCAGATATACTTTGTATTGGCAAGGCACTCACCGGCGGCACCATGACCTTATCAGCCACGTTAACGACCGATAAAATAGCGATAGGCATTAGCGAAGGTGAAGCCGGTGTTTTGATGCACGGACCTACATTTATGGGCAATCCACTCGCCTGCGCTGTGGCATGTGCCAGTATAGACTTATTGCTTGAACAAGATTGGCAAAAACGAATTAGTGAAATAAACCAAGCACTTCAACCATTACATCAGTGTGGCTCACTTACTGATGTAGCTAATGTGCGAACTTTAGGTGCAATTGGCGTGGTAGAACTGACAGATGAGGCAGGAATAGTAGATGTAGCTAAAATACAGTCTTATTTTGTTAGCCAAGGAGTGTGGATACGCCCATTTGGTAAACTAATTTACTTAATGCCACCGTATATAAGTGACGATGCCAGTATTAAACAGCTTTGCGATGCTATATATAACGCCATAAAGGGTAAACATTACGTATAGATGGTTAATTATTTTAGCCACTAAAGTTAAAATTAAATTGATATTTCTATTTAGTTATTATTCCTCTGTAAAGTTTAGTAAATTTAACCCTTTGGCTTGATTTAGTGTGTTGATCTAAGGGATGTTTAGGGATATGATAATGACTATCATTTACAATAACATTTATGGACTCACTTGCTATGAAAATATTACTTAAGCCTGCCAAGACATTAAGTGCAACTTTTTTACTCGCTTCTGCGATTTTTGCACAACCGGCACTTGCTAACGGCCCTATTGGTGAGCATGTTAATCACCTTCAAGCTAATTTAAAAACTTACAATGAAGACGTTGAATGGATGATCTCTAAAGTCGATACCATGGTAAGCGATTACGAGAAAAAAGGCGCAAAAGCAGTCAATAGTGATGATTTGGTTGAGTACTGGGAATCAGTTAAATTCCACAGCGCAATAGAAACTAATTACGTGCCTGTCTATGCCTCTATTTGGCAAGGTTTGTATGGCATAAAAATGGCTATCGATAATAAAAAACCAGCGCTAGAAGTACGCAAACAGCAACAAGCAATGAACAATGCCCTATGGCAAGGTTTAGGCGCAGTTAAACTGGCGGCTAAGTTTCAACAAAAAGGCTTATTAGAAAGCGTAAAAGCTACAGCAACCAAAGAAATGACGCAAAGCGCGACTATCGACGAAATTAAACATAAATTAGACCAAGTGGTCGCTAAATACGCAGAACGTTTAAGCGATGAAGCCACCAACATAGTGCACGACACTTACCTACATTTATTTGAAGGTGTTGAAGGTACACTAATTGAGCAAGACGCGAAGTTAGTAGAAGTTCTAGAAAAAGACTTTAACGTAACACTTCCACAAGCAATTTCTAATAATAAAAGTGTTGATGAAGTTCGTGATGTGGTTGTTGATATGCAAACTAAACTAAGCCGCGCTCAAACGCTGATTGAAAAAGCAGAAAAAGCACGTAAGGATGTATTTTAAGTGAAACGCAGAACCTTTATTCAAGGCTTAGCTGCGTTAGGGGTAGCGGGTGTTTTACCGCTATCGCTTTCACGCGCTTTTGCCGCTGATATTGCTATTGCAAACCCCGTGTCTGTTGATACATTGCCTAAATTAAAAGGTGCATTGACGCTTTATTTAGGCCGTGGTGAAGGTGGCTTATACGAAAACGTATTACAAGCCATTCAAAAAAAGAACCCTGATCTTGACCTTGCCATTCGTCGCGGCCCTACCGCAGCGCTTGCCAACACCATTGTTGCCGAAGCAAATGCAGGGGTAAAACGTGCCGACTTATTTTGGGCAGTCGACTCTGGGGCAATTGGTTTAGTTACCGATGCCGGCCTTGCCAAGCCCATGCCGAGTGATTTATCAGCGCAATTACAGCCACAATTTAGATACGATGAATGGGCACCTGTTACTGGCCGTATTCGTACTTTGCCTTTTAATACTGAGCGCTTAACCAAAGAGCAAATTCCAACGAGCATTATGGACATTGCCGACAGTGATTTAAGTATTGGTTGGGCGCCTGCTTATGCTTCTTTTCAATCGTTTATTACCGCTATGCGACTTTTAGAAGGTGATGATAAAACGGCTAAGTGGCTTAAAAAAGTTAAAAAACGTTCTAAAACCTACGCCGGTGAACTCGGTGTGGTAATGGGCGTTGAACGTGGTGAAGTAGACATTGGTTTTGCCAATCATTACTACACGCTGCGCTTAAAATCAGGTAAACCCGATGCAAAACTTGATTTAGCCTTTACGCAAAATGATGCTGGCTGTTTAGTTAACGCTTCAGGTATTTTATCGTTATCTGAAGACCCACTGGCAATCAACTTTATGCGCTATTTACTTAGCATTGAAGTGCAAAGTTATTTAGCAAGCGAAGCCTATGAAATCCCACTGGTTAATGGCATTACTCAACCCGATGGATTGCCAAAGTTAACCAGTATATCGCCACCTAAAATTGATTTAACCCAGTTGGCTGATTTACGCCCAACTATAGATTTAATGCGCAGCAGCGGCGTTTTATAATGCGAATACCTACATCTTACCCAATGGCGCTGCTTGCAGCGCTAGTGACCCTGACTCCTATTTTTGTTTTAATTACGCTTGCCTCTGACGCAAGCTCTTTTTTTGATAGCCATAATTTAACTATTTTAGGCAATACCCTGTCGTTAATGGGGTTAACCGTATTAGGTTCAATTTTAATTGGTGTGCCCTTAGCATTCATTAGCGCCTATGTGCAGTTACCGTTTAAAAAGTTTTGGCTGGTGGTGTTTGCAGCCCCGCTTGCTATTCCCAGTTACATTGGCGCTTTTACGCTTTATGCTGCATTTGGTCCCGGCGGTGAAATAAACAACTTTCTTGGTTTTGAAACCCCTTCTATGTATGGGTTAACGGGAGCCGCCATTGTCATGACCTTGTATACTTTTCCGTTTGTTATGATGACTACCCGTTCGTCTTTACTTAGTTTAGATGCCAGTATGGTCAACGCTGCTCGCACACTGGGTATGTCGATGACGCAAAGCGTATTTAAAGTTATTTTACCCCGCGTAATAAATGGCATTGCTGCAGGGTCATTATTGGTTGCGCTGTATACCTTATCTGACTTTGGTACCCCCGCAATGATGCGCTTAGATACGTTTACCCGTGTTATTTATGTGGAATACAATGCCTTTGCCTTAAGCCGTGCGGCTATGTTGTCACTGCAACTGATGGTGATTGTTGGCTTTTTATTAATGATTGAATCACAAATAAAAACCGCCTCAGAGCGTCAAGGTCGTTCGCTTATTTTATTCCCTAAAAAATGGCAACTAGGCGCTATGTTTGCCACCTTTGCGCCTATTTTATTACTCGCTATTGGCCTACCTTTGGCAGTATTTACTTTGTGGTTAGTGCGTGATGGCTTTAGCTCGTTTGATTTTAGTATTGCCTGGCATTCAACTTACGCTTCAGCCATTGCCGCTATTGTTACAGTTATTGTTGCCATTCCAGTTGCCCATGCGGCTTTAAGTGGTAAGGTTGGTAAAGTAATGGAACGTGTTACTTACTTTGGTTTTGGTATTCCGGGTATTGTTATGGGCACAGCGCTTGTGTATGGCGGCTTACAACTACCCTTTTTATATCAAACGCTGGGCTTATTGATTATTGCTTATATGCTACGTTTTTTACCACTTGCGGTAGGTTCTGTGCGTACCAGCACCGAGCATCTTGACCCAAGTTTGGTAAAATCAGCACGGGTATTAGGGGCAAGCCCGCGCGAAGCTTTTACGCGAATTACTTTACCCCTAACTATGCGTGGTATTATTGCAGGTGGCGCCTTGGTCTTTTTAGAGTCAATGCGCGAATTAGAAGCCACACTTTTATTAGGCCCCACCGGCTTTGAAACGCTATCTACCTACTTATGGCGTGTTTACGAAGCCGGTTATTTTGGCCGTGCCGCTATTCCTGGCTTATTGTTGGTGGTGATTTCTGCGGGTGCTTTAGCTATTATGATGTCTGGCGAAAAACGCAACCAGTTTGAACATTAAGGATTTATAAAAAATGCTATCTGTAAGTCAGTTGTCTATAGATTATGGCAGTAATCGTGTTGTTAGCGATTTAAATTTCACCTTAGGTGAAAGCGAAATATTAATGCTTGTTGGTCCAACAGGTTGCGGAAAAAGTACTATTTTACAAGCGTTAGCGGGGCTTTTACCGATTAGCGAGGGTGAAATTAAAGTGGCTAAATGGACAGCGACACCAAAGCATACTGTGGCGCCTGAAAAACGCAGCGTAGGTATGGTGTTTCAAGACTTTGCGTTGTTCCCTCATTTAACAGTTGAACAAAACGTATGTTTTAAACTTAAAGACACCAGCCCTGCCGATCACTGGTTAAAACTTCTTGGTTTAGATGCATTTAGGCATAAAAAACCAGCCACACTGTCAGGCGGGCAAAAGCAACGCGTAGCATTAGCGCGTACCCTTGCCCACCAACCTGACTTTGTATTACTTGATGAGCCGTTATCTAACCTTGATGCTGCCTTAAAAGATATGTTGCGTTGGGATATCCGCAACGCATTAAAAGAAGCTGGTGTACCGGCAATTTGGGTAACGCACGATCAAGAAGAAGCGCTTTCGGTGGGCGATCGTGTGGGTGTTTTAAAAGGCGGTAAAATACAACAAATTGACACCCCAGAGCAGTGTTTTAGTACCCCAAACAACCGCTTTGTGGCCCGCTTTTTAGGTGAAGCCAGCTTTATAAAAGGAACCCTAAATAACGGCCAAGCGCTTACCGATATTGGTAATGTACCTGCAAACGGCGTTGATTGTGACACTGGTGAGGTAGAAGTTTTGCTTCGTCCAGATGATGTATTATTAGTACAAAGCAGTATTGGTAATAATGGTGAAGTAATTTGGGTACGCTTTGAAGGCGGTAGCCGTTTATGCGCGGTTAAACTTGCATGCGAAACCGTGGTAACTAGCCGAGTAAGCCATGAGGTGGTTGTACACCCAGGTGACAAGGTACATGTTTCGCTCAGTACATCTCATCCCCTAGCGGCATTTAAAAGCTAGTAGCCTATTTATCTTACTTGAGAGGAAACCATGAACGGACCAAATCCAAACAATCCATCACCTATGGACGGTTTTCCTCAAGTAGGTTATTTAAAAAACTTTATTAAGTCACCTAATATAGAAGTAGGTGATTACACGTATTACGACGACCCTGATGGGCCTGAACATTTTGAAAAAAATGTGCTCTACCATTTCGATTTTATCGGAGACCGTCTCATTATTGGTAAGTTTTGCGCCATAGCTAAAGACGTTACTTTTATAATGAATGGGGCTAACCATCAAACCTCCGGCTTTTCTACTTATCCATTTTTTATATTTGGCAACGGTTGGGAAAAGTCTGCTCCTCAACAAGGTGACTTACCTTTCAAGGGCAATACTGAAATAGGTAATGATGTATGGATTGGTTACAACGCCACTATTACGCCGGGGGTAAAAATTGGCAGCGGCGCCATCATAGCGAGTAAATCTGTGGTAACCAATGATGTACCTGCCTATAGCACTGTCTCTTGATCACAACTTTTCTGTCTGCTGAATTGATATTAACAATTCGGCAGATTCGACCATTTCTGCTAATTT